>SFOH01000029.1 GCA_004552485.1 Bacteroidales bacterium
AGATATAATGGATTGCCCGATTCGCGCTGAATCGGGTAAGGGAAGGTCTGCTCACATTTTTAATTTAAATGAAAGAGCCGTGGCGAAGAGAGGCGACGAAAGGCCGGGCATCGGCCTCGGGAGCGCCCTGCGACGGGGTCGGAATAATGCCGTAAGCCGGGAAAATTAGGGTCACACCCGCGTTAAACAGGGTTAAAAATCGGCGCAATTGTTGGCAGTCCGTCAAAAAGTCTATACCTTTGCCTGTGTGTTTTTCATAGTATTAGATTAAGATAAAGGTTTAAAGGAAAAAGAGTTGTTGTGAAACAGCTCTTTTTTATTTTCCCGCAGCGACGGTTGCGAGGCTCTCACGGGAAGGATTTCGGCAGAAATTTGTTCGGCGCGGCAAACGGACAGCAAAGCATGTCTTTTTGATTAATTGCGGCAAAACGAGCACGCTATGCCAGAAAAAAGTGCTATATTTGCGGACACGTACTAATCCTATGTTTAATTCCACGGGAACTACTAAAATCATGATCATGAAGGAACTTGTTTTATCCGCACTTACAGCCCTTCTGACCTTCGGCGTTTCCGAGGCCGCCGTCCTCACCGCCGAACAGGCGCTGGCACGTCTCGACGGCGCCGCCGTCCCCGCCGCCGCCAAGATGAAGGCCCGATCCAAGACTCCCCTGCGGCTCATCGCATCTTCGAAGACAGAGGCCGGAAACGCCGCCTACTATGTCTTCTCGGACGACGCCCGCACACTCGTGATGAGCGCCGACGACATGGTGACGCCCCTGCTTGCCTATTTCGACCGGCCGGTGCTGAGCCTGGACAGCATCGCGCCCTCGACACGCGCATGGCTCGACGAGTATGCCGCCCAAATCGAATGGGCGCAGGCCAATCCGTCGCTCGTCAGCGCCCCGGCCAAGGTTCCCAACCACGGCAGCATCAGCCCGCTCTGCGCAACGCAGTGGGACCAGAACTGGCCCTACAACATGTACACTCCCTCGAACTACCCCAGCGGCTGCGTGGCAACGTCCATGGCACAGGTGATGTATTACTATAAGTACCCCTCGAAGGGCACGGGCAGCATATCCTACACCCAGAACGGCACCAGCATGTGGATGGACTTCGGCTCGACATATTTTGACTGGAACAACATGCTCACCTCCTACAGCGGCGCCTACAACGACACCCAGTCCTCCGCCGTGGCCACGCTGATGAAGGCCTGCGGCTACGCCGTGCAGATGGAGTATGCCGCCGACGGCTCCGGCGCCCACTCCGGCCGCGTGCGCAGTGCGCTGGTCGACTACTTCGGATATGACAAGGGCACAAAGTATGTACGCCGCAAACACCACGATGCCGACGAATGGGACTGGATGATTTACAACAATCTCAAGGACGTGGGTCCCGTCATCTACTCCGGATACGGCAACGGCGGCCACTGCTTTGTCGTCGACGGCTACGCCTCCAACGGCTACTATCACCTGAACTGGGGATGGGCCGGCGTGGCCGACGGCTTCTATCTGCTGAGCGCGCTGAACCCCACCAACCTGGGCACCGGCGCCGGCTACGGCAAGTACAACAACGACCAGGACGCCGTCCTCGACCTGCGCACACCCCAGCAGTGGACCACCGCCTCGCGCGGATGGCTCGAGATTTGGGGATTGTTCGACATCGAGCCTTCAGGCCGCAACATAAAGATGGTGTCGTCGGCATCAAAAGGGACGGGCGGATTCTGGAACGAGTCGGGCATCACCGACTGCCTCCACGCCGGCGCCATCATCACCAACGGCACCAAGTCCTACTACCTGGACGGAGCCTCGGCCGACGCCCTGAAGCTGCACTACGGATGGACCTACTACACCGTCTACGTCCCCACCTCTGTCCCCGACGGCGACTACACCCTCACTGCCGCTTACAGCCTCGGCGACGGCAAATGGTACCCTGACTACTACGACCGCACCGTCGGCGAACGCAACTCAATCTACATCACCATCCGCAACGGCAGCGTCACCAAACGCTCCGGCACCGTCCCCGACCCGGGCTCTTATCTGGGCGACTTCTCCGAAGGCTGGAACCTCTCCACCAAGCGAGGCACCAACACCTCCAAGGGCTATGACGCCGCAAACATCCGCAACTTCTGCTACAAGGACGGCAAACTCTACTGCGTCTACGAGCACCGGCAGATTCTTGTCATCGACGCCCAAAGCGGCAACAAACTGCGCGAGCTCGACCTCACCGGCGTCAGCGGCGGCACGCTCGCTCTCTGCGACGTGACTGTCTGCGACGGGCGCATCCTGGCCTGCAACCTGGCGCAGTCCTCCAAGGGCGACAAGCTGCGCATCTACCAGTGGGACAGCGACACCGGCAGCCCCCGGTGCATCCTCGAAACCAATGACTTCCAGAACGCCACACGTCTGGGCGACTGCATGGAGGTGGTGGGAACCCCCGGCTCCGACGCCTGGTACGCATTCGCACAGGACGACGGCTCGGTCACACGCGTAGTCGAATACCATCAGACCGGCTCCTCCTGGACCCCAAAATACACCAAAGTCTACAATGCCGCCGGCAACGGCCGTCTTGTCACCGGAGCCACCACCCGCGCCTATCCCAAGAGCGGAAACTACTGGATTGACGGCAACAACAGCAATCCCACGTGGGTCACCTGGTACGGCGGCCGTGACGGCGTCTCCTACACCACCTCCGTCAACGTCAGCGGCACTCAGCAGGGCGGCGGCAACCACCACGAGTTCTACTTCAAAGGCCTTAAGTATGCCGCCAACATGGTGTTCCGCGGCAGCGCCAACTTCACCGGCGCCAAACTCCGCATCCTCCACGACCCCGCCGGCAACTTCTCCAACATCACACACATTCAGGAGATGCCCTGGGACGGCCTCGGCGACGCCAAGAACTCTAACGGCACCGGCAATGTGTGCATCAACACCGACTCCGAGACCTTCGTGGAGGCATGGGTGCTGTCAACCACGCAGGGCATGGCCTACTACCGCTACGGCGACGTGCCCGCCAGCGCACGTCCCACACTGAGCTTCAACGTCAAAGACGCCGAAGTCCGCGCCTGCGTGGGTGAGTCGCAGACCCTAACGTTCACCCTCTCCGGCGAGAACCTCCGCGGCGGCATCGACATCACCCCCGGCGGACAGCATGGCGCCGAGGATGTCGACAAATACGTCATCACCCCCACCCACCTCGACGCCCCCGGTCAGGTGACGGTCAAATACACGCCCACCGGCAATGACTACAACTGGATATGGCTGGGCGCTGCCTCCGACGGCGCCGAGTCGGTATGGGTGGACATCCACGGCCGCGGCTACAAGAGACCCTCCGTCGAAGTCACCGGCGGCGACGAGAACTTCAAAACCTCTGTCGGCGAACCCGTCACACACCACTTCACCGTCCTCGCCCACGACATGAAAGGCATCCCCTACTGCGGCGTCTGGGGCGACAACACCGAGCACTTCAGCATGTACAACGACTGGGGCATGACCTCGTCGACCACCGTCTACTTCGACAACAGCCGTCCGAACTGGGACAATGTCTACGTCTGGATTTGGGACACCACCAACACCTCGCGCAACTACACGGGCGGCGTATGGCCCGGTACAAAACTGACGCCCGACGCCTCGGGACGCTGCTCGTTCACCTTCACCCCCGACAACTTCACCAACGACCTGGGCATCCTCTTCCACAACAATAACGGCACATGGACCGACGACGGATATCTCGTCAACGGCGCCGTCTACTCTGCCGCCGCAACCGTGGCCGACCGTGTCAAGAACGGCATCGACGGCAATCTGGTGAAGATGCCGCTGCTGGCCGAGCTTAACTCGGCGATGCACATCACATATAACCCGTCGCAGCCCGGCTGGCACCCCTCGAACTACTACATCGCCATGTCCGGCATGTCGCCCAACTACGATGTGGCCATCTACGGCTCGGGCTCCAGCTCGGCCGAGAGTCTTGAGGCCGATGCCTTCATGGTCAGCGTCAGCGGCGGCGTGCTCACTGTCCGCGGCTGCGAGGCGAAGACCATCCGCCTGCACAGCGTGACCGGCGCTCTCGTCGCTATGGCTGACGCCACGAACACCATGAACGTCTCCGGCATGGCTCCCGGCACATACCTCTGCACGGTGACCACCGCCTCCGGCGACACCCGTCGCGTCAAGCTCAAACTCTGAAATTTTATTTGTTAGTTGAAAGAAGTGCCGGAGGAGCGCCCGCAAACGCGAGCTCTACTCCGGCACTTCATTTTATTACTGTCCAATAAAAGAGTGACCGGAGAGAGGAGGGCAGAGGGGGCACTCCTTGCTCTCACGTACCCTAATGCCGTCGACCGGGAACGCCCGCAGAGCGGGCGATTAGGTTAGCCTGGGGTCCGGTTGCGCGTTAGCGCTGCCGACCCCAGGTTTGGTTCGGTATCAAAAGATGCACTACGAAGTTGTGCTTTAGAGACTTTTTTCTAACGCACAACTACGTAGTGCTTTCCTAAATGATTGCTATACCGCGGGTTGGCAGCGCTAACGCGCAGCTGAACCCGCGGCTACACTAATGGACGGCTCTGCCGTCCCTCCTCCGAACCCAATGAGGCAGTGAGGGGAGATCCGATTTTCTGTCCGTCACGAGAGCTGATGCCGACGACCGGAACACAGCAGGCGTGCTCCTCTGTTCTTTTATCGGGCCGCAACGATGTCAGTTCAGGGCGGGGCGGACGGGATGGAGCTGCCAGGTGCGGTAGTAGGGGCCGAGGGCGCGCACGGCAACGTGCCACAGGGCGTCGTCGGCAAGGCTGAGCAGCGTGGTCGAATCGAGCAGGCGCGACGAGCCCACGGCCCACACGTCGTTCTCGATTTCGCCGTTGAGTTGTCCGTCGTCCCAGCCGCTGTAACCCACGAAAAAGCGCATGTGGCCCTTCAGCGGATAGCCGGCGTTGACGTAGGCCAGCGCCATGTCGAAGTCGCCGCCCACCCACAGGCCCGGGGCGTAGAGGCGGCTGTCGGGAATCACATCGGGACCGAGGTTGTGGATGAAGAAGAGCCGGTCCTGGGCCATCGGGCCGCCGCAGTAGAGCGGCACGCTGCGTTCCACGCCTTCCATGACCTCGTCGAGCCGCAGCTCCAGCTCGTTGTTGAGCACGACGCCCATGGCGCCGCTGTTCGGGCCGCAGTCGATCAGCGAGATGACGACATGGCGGAAGTAGCTCTCATCCAGAAACGGTTCGGACACGAGCAGGCTTCCCTGCGCGGGCTGCACCGGGAGCGTGTTGTGACTGAATATCCGTGCGGCGAATCTCTTTTTCATGATGTGTTCCTTTCCTTTTCCTTTTAAAACAACGGGGCGCCCCGCGATGTTTGCACGCGCCGAGGATTTCCGATTACGGAAAAAAAGTTGTAAATTTGCAGCATGAAAGCCGCAGGCGGCTTGGCGCGGGCTTTTCACGCCCCGTTTTTCGGTTTTGCAAAGATAATAATAATTTTTCGTGGAAGAAGAATTTCAGTCACAGTTATTGAACAGTGCGGTGACAGAGTTGTCTCGGTTGCCGGGCATAGGACGCAAGACGGCGCTCCGTCTGGCGCTGCATCTGCTGCGTCAGGATGTCGAGGCGTCCGACGCTCTGGCCCGCGCCCTCACGGAGATGCGCCACGGCATCCGCTACTGCAGCGTGTGCCACAACATCAGCCAGGAGCCGGTGTGCCCCATCTGCTCGTCGGCCATGCGCGACCGTTCGGTGGTGTGCGTGGTGGAGAACGTCAAGGACGTGATGCTGCTCGAGAACACCGGCATCTTCAACGGGCTCTACCATGTGCTCGGCGGCGTCATCTCGCCCATCGACGGCATCGGCCCCGACCGTCTCGAAATCGACTCGCTCGTCGAGCGCGTGCGCGCCGGCGGCATCGACGAAGTCATCCTCGCCCTCGGCGCCACCATGGAGGGCGAAACCACCAACTATTACATCTTCCGCCGTCTCGCGGACACGGGCGTGAAAGTGACCCAGCTTGCACGCGGCGTGGCCGTGGGCAACGACATCGAGTATACCGACGAAATAACACTTGGCCGCTCGCTGCGCGACCGCACACCTTTTTCAGCCTGATACGCCGTGCTTTTCTATCTCATCCCTCCATCCGAAATTCCTGAGCCGCCCGAATCGGCGCGACCTCACAAAAGCCCTAACTCTATGGACGCAAAATCCCTACCGAGCATAAGCCTGCGTGCCCCCGAGACACGCCGCGACCTTGACCGCCTCTTCCGCTGGGAGCAGACCCAGAAGCACGGCTACGACACTCCGCAGGACGCCCCCGCACCCCCCACGCGCATGGACCTCTGGGCATTCCTCAACAGCTACCGCCACTCCTTAGAGGAGCAGGGGCAGATGCGCTTTATGATTGACTCTGAGGAAGATACGGAGCTGGCCGTGACCGTGGGATGCATCGACCTGTGCGACTACGACGACGCCGCGGCCTCGGCATACGTCAGCATCTTCATCGCCCTGAGCATGCGTCGCCGCGGCTATGCCCTCGCCGCCCTCCATGCCCTCGCCGGCGAGGCCCGCGACCTGGGTCTGAAGCGCCTCCTCGCCGCCGTCTCGCCCGACAACGCCCCCTCGCTCGCCCTCTTCGCCGCCGCCGGATACGCCCTCTCGGAGCCCGAGCTCTTCGCCCTCGACATCTGAGGCGCCGGCACGCCGGGCGCCGCACACCGCCTAATGGCTGCGCATGCCCGCGAATTAACAATTTTTAGCTAAAGTCACGCCCGCGAGTCGCCGGAAAGTCCGTACCTTTGCAGTGGTAGAGTGCTTCGGAGCCTCGTGCTTCCGAATTTCTCGCCGTCTGCGTTCTCGGCCGGGGTTTCCCGACACGGGAGCCTCTTTTTTTATGTTTCCCGCCAACGAAATACGGCACCCCCGTACCGCGGGAGTCATTCTCTTATCACCGGATCAAATAATTCATTAACCCCACTAAAATATAGCTTTAGAAATCATGGCAATTACTTACATGACCAAAGAAGGTTATAACAAAAAAATGCAGGAAATCGCTTACCTGGAGACAGTTAAGCGCCCCGAAATATCAGCAGCCATCGCCGAGGCCCGCGACAAAGGCGACCTCTCCGAGAACTCCGAGTACGACGCCGCCAAGGAGGCCCAGGGCATGCTCGAGATGAAAATCGCCCAGCTCAAAGACCTCGTGGCCAACGCCCGCATCATCGACGAGAAAAACCTCAACACCGACACGGTGCAGATTCTCAACCGCGTCACCATCAAGAACGTGGCCAACGGTACGACCATGGAGTACACCATCGTCGCCGACTCCGAGGCCAACCTCCGTGAGAAGAAAATCGCCTCCACAACTCCCATCGCACAGGGTCTCATGGGCCACAAGGTGGGCGACGTGGTCGAGATTCGCGTGCCCTCCGGCCTCATGAAGTTCGAAATCACGAACATCGCCATCTGAGACAACCGCTAACGGCGGCAGGCGCTCCCCCGCGGAGCTACTGCCGCTTTTTACTCACAACTCATTCATCCAAGAGACTATGGCTACAATTTTCTCACGTATCGCCGCCGGCGAAATCCCCTCATACAAGGTGGCCGAGGACGACCGTTTCTTCGCTTTCCTTGACATCAACCCCGTGGCTCCCGGCCATGTGCTGGTAATCCCCAAGCACGAGGAGAGCTACATCTTCAACCTCGACGACGAGGAGTACGCCGCCTTCACCCTCTTTGCCAAGCGCGTTGCCGCCGCCCTCGAAAAGGCCATGCCCTGCAAGCGCATCGGCGTGTGCGTCATCGGCCTCGAAGTGCCCCACGCCCACATCCATCTCGTGCCCCTCAACTCCGAGGCCGACATGGACTTCCGCAAGCCCAAGCTCACCCTCCCCGACGAGCAGATGAAGGAAATAGCCTCACGTATCGCCGCCGAGTTCAAATAATCTCCCACGCGGCTCATCACCTCAGCAATCAACATCATGAAAGCCAAATCATTATCACGCATTCTCATTGCCGCAGCACTGCCCGCCGTGGTGGCCTGCTCGGGCGGCAACGGCTGGAAAGTGAGCGGCACCGTCGAAGGCGCCGCCGACTCTGTGCTCTACGTTGAAGGCTCCACTCCCGGAGGATGGTACGTCATGGACTCCATCACCCTCGGCTCGGACGGCTCGTTCTCGTACCGCGCCCAGGAGGCCGCCGAGACGCCCTCGGTCTTCCGCCTGCGCCTCGCCGACAAATACATCTACTTCCCCGTCGACTCAATGGAGGAGGTGACCGTCTCCGCCAAGCTCCCCGCCTTTGACCGCGGATACCGTCTCGCCGGCAACATCTACGCCGCCGGATTCACCTCGGCCGACTCGCTCGTCGGCGACGCCATCGACGCCCGCGGCGAAACAGCCGCCCTGTCCGACTCCGTGCTCAAGCGCAACCTCAACCTGCTCATCAACCGCGACACAACCTGTCTCGTCTCCTATTACATTGTGGGCAAGACAATTGCAGGCCGTCCCCTCTATTCTCTCACCGACAAGAGTGACCTGCGTTTCTTGGCCAATGCCGCCAACAACTACAAGACTCACCGTCCCGCCGACCCCCGGGCCACCGAGCTTGAGCAGCGCTGGATGGCCGGCCGTCAGGCAACAGGCACGCTCCGCGGCGCCAAACGCGAGGCTCAGCTGGCCTCACGTCCCGCCGTCAACCTCAAACGCTACGACATGAACGGCAAGGAGCACGACTTCGACAAAGTCGTCACCCGAGGCACCGGCGTCACACTCCTCAGCTTCACGCGCTACACCGACGAGAAATCGCCCGCCCTCACCGCCGCCCTCCGCGGCGTCTACGACAAGTATCACGCCCAGGGCCTCGAGATTTTCCAGGTGTCATACGACGCCAACGAGGTTGACTGGAAGCGCTCCGCCGCCAACATGCCGTGGATTTCGGTATGGAACAGCCCCGAGGACGGCACCGACGCCCTCATCGCCTACAACGCCAACGTCAGCGCCGAGCCCGTCACCTTCGTCTTCAACCGTGCCGGCGAACTCGTGGGCCGCGTCACCGACCCCGCCAAACTCGCCGAAGCCATCGCCAAGGCTCAATAAACGCACCCCGCAAAACAAGTCGTAACATGTTTTGACTGAGCCGGTTATGGACGCTAAAGTCACAGACCACGCAGTGCCGCGACAGGGCGTCACGGTTGTCATCCCGGTGCACAACCGCGCGGAGATGATCCGGCGCACCGTCGCCGACATCCTCCGTCAGACACGCCTGCCCGAGGCGCTGGTGCTCGTGGACAACGCTTCCACCGACAACACCGCTCAGACTCTTCACGACCTGGCCGCCGAATGTCGCGCCGCCGGGCTTCCCGCAACGGTGCTCACAGAGCCCGTGCCGGGAGCCTGTGCGGCGCGTAATCGTGGGCTGCAGGAGGTTGACACAGAGTGGGTTATGTTCTTCGACTCAGACGACTTCATGGCTCCCGGCCACGTCGCCGCCGCCATGGACGAAGCCGCCGCCCACCCCGGGGCCGATATCATCGGCTGGGACGTGTACTACACACGTTCAGGACAAACCTCTGTGCATCGCTATGCCGCACGTAACCTCCAGTACCACAGCCTGATGAACGGCGCCATGGCCACGCAGCGCTACATGGTGCGCACCGCCGTGGCCCGCGCCGCCGGAGGCTGGGACAATAATGTGAAAATATGGAATGACATCGAGTTTGGCGCCCGCCTGCTCCGGCAGACGAGTGCTGTCGTCTACCGCCGCGGCACGCCCATGGTGACCGTCAATGTTCACCCGCAGAGCATCACCGGCGCCAACTACTCATCACGCGCCGAAGCATTTGGCGCATCCTTGCAGGCCATGGCACGCACGCTTGGTCCGCGACGTCGCCCGTGGATTCTTCTGAAAGCTATGATTCTTGCCGGAGAATTGAACCGCGAAGGCTCGGAACTCGGTGCCCGCTATCGACGGGAAATCCTTGGCACTGCAGGCAGCGCCTACATCAGGGCTTTGCTGCGTTTCGCCTACTCATACCGTAGAAGAGGGCTGCGCGGAATCGCGCGTATTCTTCGCCCGCTCATGCCTCGCTAAGAGCGCAACCGCTTCCACGAGAAGGGGATGATGATGGCCGTGAGGATGGCCGTCATCCACCATCCGACATACCATTTCGAGAGCACGCAGACCGCGGCGAAGGCCGTGGCCACGACAACTATGCGCCACGCCGGAGCGCTGACTCTCAGGCCATAACGGCGGTGATAGATGATGTAGACGAAGGCCAGATACAGCGCATACCATATTATATATGCGATGCCAAGGCCGAGGAAGCCGAGGGCGCGGTAGAAGACGATGTGGAGTGTGAGGAAGAAGACGCCGCTGACGGTTTCGGACACGACATAGATGCGTCCGTCGCCGCGCGCCAGCATCACGTGCGCCAGGCACCACGACACGGCGCGCAGCAGAACACCCGCGATGCCGAGGGTGATGAACGGTAGCATCGCCATGAAGTTGTCGGCATACAAGATCTTGACAATCAGTTCGTCAGCGCATACGAAGCAGCCGATTACCGGCATCAGCAGCCATGCCGTCGTAGAAATCTGGTGGGAGACGGAGATGGACGTGCGCCGCGGCGAGTGGACCTGTGCGGAGAGGCGCGGCAAGAACTCAACCCACATGCCGGTGAAGAACACGCCCACGTAGGCGTTCACGATCGTGAATCCGGCCTGGTAGATGCCGAGCGTGTCCGTGCTCGCGTAATGGTTCAGAAAAAGGATGAAGAAATAGTTGAACAGCTGACCGATGAGCAGGCCGGCCGTGATGAGGAAGCCGAGGCTGATGAACGAGCGGCCGACGCGCCACACCTCGCGCCAGTTGAGGACAACGTGTCTCAAACGCGGCCGGAAGGCCATGGCGCTGGCGAAAGCGGCGACGCCGTAAGCCACTAACACCCAAATAATTGACCGTTCACGAAGGAAGACAATGAGGGGAATGGCAACGATAACGCCGGTCAGTGTTGACAATATGCTCATTCGCGCCAGCTTGCGGAAACTGCGCGTACCCTGGAAGACGGCGCTGACGCCGTTGTAAATCGTCGTTCCCAACGGCACGAGCGACAGCAGGCAGTAGGTCCACCACAAGTCGACGCTGCCGAAACTCCACAGGCTCAGAGCCGGCGACATTGCGCACATCAGCAGGGCACCGGCAATGCCCAACACCCACGAGCAACGCATCACAGCGCCGGCGGTATGGTCGACCTTCGAGGCCGGGCTGCGGGCGATGTCGCGCGTGGCGCTTTGGTCTATATTCAGACTCGAAAGCGTGCCAAACATCTCGCGCACAGAGTTATAGAGGCTGATAAGTCCCACGCCGGCCGGACCCACGAACACGGCTATGAGCTTGTTGCGAATCAACGCGCACAGAATCAGCAGCATGCGCACGCCGCCAAAGACCCCGACGGCCTTGAGAATCGACTTTGTGACGGCATGACTGCGCATTGTTCTGTGGCTGAATATGTTACGTGATTACTGCACCCAGTCCAGGGGGTTGAGTTTCGTGCGCTCCTGACGCACTTCGAAGTGGAGGACCGTGCGCCACTCGCCACCTTCCTTGTCAGTGAAGACGGTGCCTAAGGGCGTACCCGCCTTCACCTCCTGGCCCTTGCGGACGCGCAAGCCCGTAAGGCCGGCGTAAACCGTGAGATAGTCGCCGTGACGGATGATGACGATGTTCTGGAAACCGTTCATGAAGAATACGGACGACACCGTTCCCTGGAAAACGGCACGCGCCTGGGTGCCGGAGGGCACTGCGATGTCGATGCCCGAATTGTTGATTTCGACGTTCGAGAGGCTGCGGTGGTGGTTGCGGCCGAAGACGCTCACCACGGAGTAGCGGCCGGCGACGGGGAAGAGCAGGCGGCCGCGGTTTGCGGCGAACGAGCCGGTGAGGCGGCGGTCTTCGTCGGCGGTGCCGGTGATGGCAGGCTGCGATGCGGCGGGTTTGGACTGAGGCTTATGTGCAGGAGCGGGCGCCTTGGCGGGCGCCGGCTTTTTCTTCGACGCCTTGTCGCGGGCGGCCTTTTCCTTGCGCGCTTTCTCGGCTGCCTTGCGCTTTTCAGCATCGCGGCGCTGTTGTTCGGCGATGATGCGGTCGAGCTCGGCATCCAGTTCACGCACACGCTTCTGCTTCTGTACCAGCAAGGCATTCAGCGTGGTACCCTCGCGGCGCAGCTCGGCAATCATGTTCTGTTCGGTGGCTTTGCGACCCTCAAGCTCCACGCGCCCGGCGTCGAGCAGCGAGAGCGAGTTGGCACGGTCCATGCGCATGGTCTTCAGCGCCTTCTGCTGCTGTTCGAGGCGGCGGGTCGTGCCGCGCAGCGCCGTGATTTTGCGGGCGCGCCAGGCGTTGAGGTCCTGGAGATAGCGCGCGCGGCGGAAGGCTTGGTTGAACGACTCGGCGGAGAAGACGAAGGCCACGCTGTTGCGCAGACGGTGGCGTGTGCGCAGGGCGCGCAGGGCGTCCGCGAGGTCTTTCTTTAGGCGTGAGACACTGTCGGTCAGCACTTTGACGCTGCGGTTCGTGGCGGCAAGGTTGGCGTCGATGGCGGCCACGCGCTGGCGCAGCGAGTCGATGCCGCGCATCTGAACATCGATGCGCGCCGATATGTTGTTGAGCTCGTCGAGGCGCTTGGCCGTGGCGGCGGCGTTGGTTTTGAGCTTTGCCTGCGTCTCCCTGATCTGGCGCGTCGCCTCCTTGCGCTCGGTGCGCACGCTCCCGGCTGTGCGCGCCTTGCCCTTGCGCTGTTGGGCCGGGCCGGAGACTGCGCAAAGGACGAGCATGAGGAGTATTAAGGGAAGACGTTTCATAGGACTTCGGGGAAATTTGAGGAGAGGTTTGGGGGAGGAGTGAGGCTCAGTTGCGGTTGAGCATCTGAAGCACCGACTTCATCGTGATGCGCTTGTACTGCGATGGCGACGGACGCTTGAAGTTCACCGTCTGGCCGCGGTCCCACTTGGCTTTCTCGAGGCTCCACACAAAGACGGCGTCGACCTGTTTGCCGGTGACGGGCGCCTGGATGCGCACCTGCCCGGCGGCATTGCCGGCCGGCGTCGTGCTGAAGTCGGAGAAGGTGACAGTCACCGGCTCCTTGGCGCCGGGGTTGTCGAAGGTCAGCGTGTTGGCCTCGCCAAGCTGCGTGCCGAGCATGATGTCCTGCATGGCGCCGACACTCATCATGTGGCTGCCGAGCACGGTTTTCAGCGGTTCGGCGAAGTAGTATTTGTGGAATTTGTCGACGAGGTAGACCGAGTCGTTCGTGACGTTCACCACGGCCACTTCCATGCCGAAAACGCGCATGGAGATGTGAATCATCGAGTCGCGCAGCATCGTCGCGCGTCCCGAGAGCGAGAACGACACGGGCTTTGAGAGCTCCACGCGCACGGGCATCTGCACGTCGCTCCATGTCGCCGCATCTTCGGCGGCCGCGGCATTGCCGGGCGCCGTGGTCACGGCCTGCGTCGCCGGCGTCTCGGGATAGGCGCCCTGAGCCTGCTTCTTCGATGAGCCGCAGGCGGTGAGAAGCAGCGCCGCCACGGCTGATATTGCTATTTTTCTGATCATAATGTTTTCACTTAAAAGTAAACACCCGCACTCATTCCGAAGGCCTCAGGGCCTCCGCGGGCTTCGGCGCCGCCTTGGGCTGTTTGTCGGCGGGAAGGCGGCCGGTGCGCGCCTTGCGGGCTATCTCGGCATTGTCGGGGTCAAGCTCGTGCGCCATCTTCCAGAACTCGTGCGCATCCTCCTTGAGGCCGTTCATATAATATATGTCGCCGGCGTGGTCCAGGATGTCGGACGAATACATCTCGACGAACTCGCGCACTTCGGCCGGCGTCAGCGTCACCGGAACGGCGGCCACTTCGGCGATTGAGTCCGCGGCCACCTCCGTCGAGTCGGGGTAAAAGTCCTCTTTATTAAATAACGGCACGGCAATCGGGCCCTCTTCGGCAACCTCGGCGACTTCGATCGAATCGCCGGGTTCCACGGCTGTGGTGTCCGCTTGGATCATCGTGCCCGGATCCATCTCGACGGTCTCGAATATAGCCTTGTCAATCTCCTCCTTGGCCTGCTCGAACCGGCCCTGCTTGAAGAGCACCCAGGCGTAGGTGTCGAGATACGTCGGGTTGTCGGGTTTGGCATTATTGGCCATCAGGGAGAGGCGCTCGGCCTTGTCCAGGTCGCGGCCTTCGACAGCGAGGAAGTAGGCGAAGTTGTTGGCGGCATTGTCGTTAGTGGGGTCCAGCGACAGCGCACGGTCATAGCTGGCAAACGCGCTGTCGAGGTCGCTGCTGCGCTGGTAGAGGTCGCCAAGAGTCATCATAAAGTTTGATACGGCGACGGGATTGGCCATATCGCCCAGGTCAACGCCCCGCATCAGGTCGATGGCGGCCTTGTTGTCGCCCTGTTCGTCGATGGTGAGCGCGGCCATAATCGGGAAGTAGAGATGGTCGGGAGAATATTCCATGCCGGCGCGGCACACCGAGATAATCGAATCCTGCAGACCCTTGATGACCGTCGAGTCTTTCTCGCTTTGGGCACGGAAGCCGAGCACCTGCACGGCATGCAAACGCATATCGGAGTCGGTCGGCTCCAGCGCCAGACCTATCAGGAACTGCTCGGTGGATGCGGCCAGATTGTCGCGCCCGAGTTCGAAGACGGCATAGAGCTGATGAAGTTCGCTCTCGCCGGGGTTGATCTGCTGCATGAGCGAGAACAGATTCTCGATGCGAGGCCACTGCACCGAATCCTTGAACATATCGGAGACATATCCGCGCAAAATGGTGAACTTCGAGGGAAATTCCACGTCCGGGCTTGCCAGCACGCGGAACACCGTCGAGTCGTAGGCGGCGGAGTCGGCGACGGTGCGATAGTATTCGGCCAGCTTCATCAGACCCTGGCCGTTGTTGGGGTCAATCTCCACTGCCTTGCGGATGTTGGGGAGCACGAGCGAGTCCATGCCCAGCACGCCGTAGATGTCGGCGGTGAGCAGGAATGCCTCGGGGTCGTTGGGACGTCCCTCGGTGAGAGCGTTGAGCTCGCGGGTGATGGCGTCATTGTCCTTGCGCACCGAGTAGGCGCGCACCTTCTGCGAGGTGAGGCCCAGGTCGGGGCCCGTGCCCTTCTCCAGGCGGTTGAGGATTTCGATGCCGCGGTCGAAGTCGGTGCTGTCGCCCGAGAAGACGTAGCGGTTGATGTATGCGTTGGCAAGCGAAGCGGCGGGCGCCGTGCGTGCCGGATAGAGACGGTCGAGCGTCGAGAAAATCTCGATCTGGTCGGAGTAGCGGTTCAGCGCCTTGGCCACAGTGGCCGCCTGCTGACCCAGGATGTAGTCGGCGGGATTCTGCCGGTACGACGCTATCAGCGGCTCATAGAGCGCCTCGACCATCGAGTCGTTCAATTCAGGTGACATCGACAGCTGCGACAGCGCATACTGCGCTTGCAGGTCGATGTCGCCGGGATTGATGGCGACGGCATGGCCGATGAGGCGCATGGCGGCATCGGTGCTGTCCATGCAATCGGCGCCCACTCCGCGCAGCCACACATAGTCGGCCTTGCGCTTGGCGGCGTCCACGTCCCAGGTGACAGGCTTGGCGCCCAGGGCCACCAGACTGCGGCCCAGCACCAGCACGGCGGCAATCGCCGCTATCAGCATTATATTTCTGCGTCTGTTATGCATTTGCTTTTCGTTTTCCTTTCTACAACTTACGTTCAGTTCGCCGGACTATGTCACGCCCGTGTGACCGAAGCCGCCGTCGCCGCGGTCGGTGGTGTCCAGCGAGTCGGTCTGCTGCCACACCACGTGCATCACGGGCGCCACGACGGCCTGGCAGATGCGCTCGCCGGGATTCACCGTGAACGGCTCCGTGCCGAGATTAGCCAGAATCACGCCCACCGGACCGCGATAGTCGGCGTCGATGGTGCCCGGCGAGTTCAGCAGCGTCACGCCGTGCTTCAGCGCCAGCCCGCTGCGGGGACGCATCTGCATCTCATAGCCCTCGGGCACCGCCACACGCAGTCCCGTCGGAATCAGCGCACGCCCGCCGGCCGGAATAGTCACCGGCTCCGTCAGGTCGGCGCGGACATCCATGCCCGCAGCTGCCTCCGTGGCATACTGCGGCAGCGGCTGTCCGCCTTCGTTTATAATGTTTACCGTGATATTATTGTTCATCTTCAAAAGTAGGTCTAAAGAGTTAGCGGGGCCGAGCGTCACACGCGGATGCGGCGGCTCACGTTCTCCACGCGCACGATGTACATGCCGCGCTGGGGAATGCGCAGACGACTCGTACCGCGCTGCAGCGTCTGCGTCGACACCGTCTGCCCCAGGATGTTCACAATGCGCACGTCCGCGGCGCGAATCACCGTCACGTAGATGTACCCGCCGCGCGCGCTCACATCGGCCAGCGCCGGCGCGTCGGCAGATGCCGGCACGTCGGAGACAGCGGCCTGGGACGTGTGTTCCCAGCCCGGTCCGGCAGCGTATACGTCAGCGTCGCAGCCCCCCGTCATAGCCATGACAAAGGCCGCAACAGCTGCCGCTGCCCTCAGCTTTATTCTTATGCAGCGCTTCATGCCCCAAAATTACAAAAAATTTCCGAACCGCACACTCTCCCCGCCCCCAAAATTGCACTTCCCCCGCCCAACTCCCCGCCGGGTCGCTTCTGGGCGGGGGCGGGGTGTGGCGGAGAGGATAAATTTTGGCAACAGAGCCTTAACATTTTTGTTACACTATTGCTTTTTCGGAAAAAATGTATTTTCTTTGCATTACAAATTCTGACGGGGATGTGTGCTCCCACTTATCCCGGGGTAGTGCGCATCCCTAAATTATTTGACCGACTGTAAATAAAGAATAACCAAAAATTAGACTTAAATCATTGGTTGTCTGAGATTTACCACTTATTCATCACTTCAGCTACCCCTGATTTATCGTCTAAACCCTCTTCAGAATCCACCAGGTCTGCGCCTAATAACCGGCCAGGTTTCCATGCCTCGACATGATTATCTCCACAACGCCTTGATGACTGAAATATATAACCAAAACAAGCAAGCATGACAGATGATGCAGCCATAGGACACATTCTCGTGGTCGACGATGAGAAATACATCTCCGACCTGCTCAAGTACAATCTTGAGGCTGAGCGCTACGGCGTGACCGTCGTCACCCGTGCCGCTGACGTGCCCTCGATAGACCTGGCGCCTTTCCATCTGATTATTGCTGACGCCATGGGCCAGTCATTCTCCGGCATGGACATGCTCCGTGCCATCAAAGACAATCCCGCCACCTCCTACATCCCGGTGGTAATCCTCTCTCATTCAGACAGTCAGGATGACATCATCGACGCTTTAGACAACGGCGCCGACGACTACATTCTCAAGCCCTTCTCGCTCCGCGAGCTCATGGCGCGCATCCGCTCCGTGCTGCGCCGCCGCCAGGCCATGACCGCGCCGCGCGCCGCCACACGCCTCCAGTTCCGAGGCCTCAGCGTCGACCTGGTGCGCCGCCAGGCTTTCAGCTCCGACGGCTCGCCGCTCAACCTCACCAAAACGGAGTTCGCCATCCTCTCCTTCCTGCTCAAAAACCGCAACACATTCTTCAACCGCGCACAGGTCTACGACCAGGTGTGGCGCGACCAGGAGCGCCCCGCCAACGACCGCATCGTCGACACCAACATCTCGCGCCTGCGCAAGAAGTTGGGCGACGTGGCCGAGGGTCTGGTCAACCGCACCGGTCAGGGTTATGCGCTAATTGACTGAGACTTATGGCACGGAAAACCGCGAAAGAGACGGTCCGGTTGCCGTCATGTTTCAAGGCCGGACGCGCCGAAGCCGGCTGCGACGAGGCCGGCCGCGGTTGTCTGGCCGGACCGGTCTATGCCGCCGCCGTGATTCTTCCCGACGGTTACTCCCACCCCGGCCTCAACGATTCGAAGCAACTCACCGAGCACCAGCGCGACGAACTGCGCCGCGTCATCGAGGTCGACGCCGTGGCCTGGGCCGTGGGCATCGTCGAGGCCGACGAGATTGACCGCATCAACATTCTGCGGGCATCGATTCTGGCCATGCACCGCGCCCTCGACGCCCTCGCCGTCGTCCCCGGCGCCGTCATCGTCGACGGCAACCGCTTCAGCCCCTGGGGCGACGTGGAATGTACCACCTTCGTCAAGGGCGACGGCCGCTTCGCCAACATTGCGGCGGCATCCATCCTCGCAAAGACACACCGCGACGAGCGCATGCGTCAGCTCGCCGAACAATATCCCCAATACGGCTGGGACGTCAACAAAGGCTACCCGACGGCCGCCCACCGCGAGGCCATCCGCCTCTACGGCCCCTGCCCTCTTCACCGCGCATCGTTCCGCCTGCTGCCCCCGCCAACGCTCTTCGACTGAGCGGATTAGTCACACAACACACTGCGGCGCCACCTCCCGAAAACGGAGATGACGCCGCAGTTGTCGTGTAATGGCCGCTCCTCACTCCACCGTGAGGGCCGTGATGATGCCGGTCGGGGAGACGGTGTAGGAGCGCGGCACACCGCTGCGGGCAAAGAGATTGTAGACTGAGCGGTCGGGGACAGCGGCGTATGGCATTGTCAGGGACAGCGAGGCCCAGCAGGCAGCCACATCCTCGGCCTTCTCGGCGCGCGAGATGCAGACGATGCGCTGTCCTCCATCGTAAGCCTGCTGCCACCGTGGCAGCGCCGCCAGACAGTCGGGACAGGTGGTGGTGAAGAACACCAGCACCGTCTCGTGGCCCAACAGGCTGTTGGGCGAGGTGAACGCGCTGCCGTCATCGAGGCTGACGGTGAACGCCGGCACCGTGTCACCCACCCTCACGCGTGTGTCGGCATCAGCGCTGTCCGGCTCATTGCCCACACACCCGGCCAGGGCAAGACAGGCCATGACAACGCTTGCAAAACGGACCGGTCTCATGGCTTCAGTCTTTGGTGCTGTAACGGTCCACCGTTCCCGTGATTACGAAACTGTGAGGCGAACACTTGTCGTTGGAACGTATCCGCATTGACTTCACAAAGGCGCCGGGGTGACGGCGGGCTGAGCTGAAGAATACTTCTATGACTGCGGTGTCGCCCGGCGCAATGGCCTCACGGGGAAATTTGGCGTAGGAGCATCGGCAGTCAGAGAAGACGGATGTTATCACCAGCGCGGAATCGCCGGTGTTTACAATTCTCAGCGGACGGGTGCAAAAGGTGTCGCGCAGCATAACGCCCATTTCCACACTGTTGCGGTCACCCACAAAAGAGAGGCGCGGGCCGGCCGCCGCCGCCATTGCGGCGGCAAGCGCAACAACAGCAATCACCGCGCGGGCCTTGCGTACGGGCCTCCCGGCCCTTCCGAGCAGTTTCATTGTATAACAATTTTTTGGGTTAGACGTTGCTTTCCGGCCTCGGCGTAAACAACATAGATGCCGCGTTCCAGCCGGAATGTGGCCGTACCGGAAGGCTCCGTGAGGGAGACAACGTTGCGGCCCAGCGTGTCGGCCACATGCACCTTCAGGGGCGCGTCGGCGGCGGCGTTCACGCATACCTCGCTGTTGTTGACGTCAATGGTGATTGCGGCTATGTCAGTGACATCAGCGGCGCCTGAAGTGATGAACAGGCGTCCGGCGACAGCCCCGTTCACAGTCACGGACAGGCCCTCCGAGAGCGGCGTAAAGCTGCCGGTTTCCGCATCGTAGAGAGAATATCCTGAGCCAATGGCGTCCACATCGGTAAAAGTGAGGGTCACGTCGCTCTCAGTGTTCACCAGGCCCACCTCCACGCTATCAATGTCATTGAGCGCGTTGATGGTGACAGCGTTGTTGCCGGCAATGGTGTAAACGCGCGGCGTGGTGTTCAGCCCGTCCATCAGCATTTCCACATCCTCGCCAACGCGGAAGTCAGCTGAGGCAGCACCGTGCAGTGTAACCAGCGCGGCGGACAATGGCCGGCCGGTGTGGGCCGACGAGGCGGTGATGGTCATACCATCGGCCTCCGAGGCGCTGCGGCTGCCGTAGAGCGGTGTTGCCGAGGCCACGGCGGGGCGCGCAACAGTCATTGTCTCAGCGTTGAAGCGGAGCGTGATGGAGGTTGTGCTGTTCTCAGCCACCACAAAGAAACCCTGCATGGGCGCCAACAGGCCGCCCGTCTTGTTGGTGCCGGTTTCTGTCACGGTGCCGTCGGCGTTGACACGGATGTCGGAGGTGCCGTCGCCGTTCATCACATAAATCTGCTTCACCAGCCCGGCATTTTCGTTCAGGAACTTGGCAAGGTCCAGATAGGCCATGAACGGGTTGCCGGTCATGAAGTATTTGTTTGGCGCATTGCCGCGGAGTGTCACGTCCAGCTCCGTGTTGTTGAGGCGTCCGGCATCGGCGCGGTCCACGGCCTGCCCGTTTTCGGAGACATAGCCGTCAAACGAGTAGTATTTATATGAGGCGTCGGCCTTTGGCAGACGGAACTTCACCTTTTCAGGCTGCGCGCCGGCATCGCTCACATCCGTCTTCACGGTGAAGCCGGCGCCGGGAGTGTAGGGCACCTGAACATCGTTGTAGACGTTGCTCCATGTGGTGGTGAGGGCCACGTTGCGCTGAGCCACGTCAGCGCTGGGCAGTTCATAGACCATGGCCTTGGCGGCGTTCCACGAGCGCTGGTAGACTGCGGGGCGGAAACGGTCATAACGGTCCGTGGAGAACGTGATGTCTTTGAACAGTTCCGACTCCTGGCGTGCTGTGGCCTTGGGCAGATACATATCGCCGGCATATACGGCTTTCAGCGGCGATGCCAGCGTGTACCACCGGCCCGGGCGTGTCTCAAAGTCCACGGAGGCGGCGCCGTAGTTCAGCTGCTGCTGATTCAGCATGGTGGTGCCGCTGTTGAAGTGGATGCTGTGGCAAGTGTTGGCCTGCCAGGGACGGCACACCACACGGGCGGCGTTGGCAGTGTGCTTCTCGGCCACCATGTCATATTCAATGTCCGGGGTGGCGTCGGCGCTTTCATCCACCGTCCAATTCTTTGTCACGGAAGAGCCGGAGATAAAATCAGTGTAAGAGATATCCGTAGCCTTGGGTTGGTTCAGAGTAATCTCGTGGTCGTTGAGACAGTCAATGGCCTTTACAAAATGCACGGGAGCATAGGAGCGGCGTGTGTTGTTGCGGTGCGATGTGCTTCCGGAGGGCACATCCTCGGGGTCCGAGCCCTCGGCATAGGTGTGAACGTCGGCGGCGTTGTCCTCGCGGAACATATCGGCGGCAGAGACGCGGCTCCAGTTGCCGTCGTTGTTGAAGTTGGCGTTGCCATTGGCGCCGGTCCACTTCTGGAACTCGGGCACCACCTTGATGGTGAGCACATCCTGGCCGTCGCAGATGGTCTGCGACGAGTTGTATTTGTCCTCCTGATAGTCAAAGCGCACTCGGTAGTAGTATCCCTCGCGGAAGATGAAGTCATCGCGGAACTGCATGAGGGCGTTGTTGGAGGCCTTGTCGCCCTCCACAATGGCCGTAAGCTGACGCAGGCGGCCAATCTGTCGCATTCCGGACGGATTGTCCGTGGGCACGCTCAGGTTCTGGTACGCGGGGTCGTTGGTTTCCACCAGGTAGAGATAATCGTCGTTGGTCTTCTGCAGCAGGCGTGTCACGCCCGGTGTGGCCGCCTCAGTCCAGCGCAGGGGCACGCCCAGCAATTGGGTGTTGTCAGCGAGGTCTGCCTCAATGTTGCCGGACACCTGATTCAGCATATCCAGCGAGATGCGCAGGGGCACATCGTCCATGGTAGAGGGATAAGGGATGGTGGTGCTGTTGATGCCGTGTTTGAGGAAGGGCGATTTGTTTGCCACCACCACGCGTATCTCGGACGGGTCAGTGCAAATCAGGAACGTGGCGGTCTCCTGTTGCTTGTAGCGGTTGATGGGAATGGCCGTGCAGTACACCACAAACTTGTCCATACCGTCCGGCACTGTCAGATAAGGGAACACATACGACGCTTTGTGGAGATGCAGCGGCGGACGACGCTGCCCGGCGGCCTCGCTGTACGTGGTGGAGAAATAAATCAGGCACTCGCGGGCCAGCTCCGTATATTGCTCCTTGGCGGGGACAGTGGGGTCCTCCTCCTCCAGATAATCCTTCACATCACGGAACTGTTTCACGGCGGCAGCCAGGCTTATGTGGCCAAGGCCGTTGGGCGACGTGTAGGTGGTGGAATTATACACGCTCATGGAGCCGTCGAACCAGTCCAGGTAAACATTCTTGCCCAGCGGAGTGTCCTTGGGGATGTTGCCGCTGCTGTCACGGCCGTAGATGTCCAGCTGCACCATGGGCCACTGGTTTTCACACACCTGTATGTTGGTCATGTCCGGAACGGGGACGCCGTCAATTTTCACAACGCCGGAGGAGTGGATGATGAACGAGCACACCTTGGCGCACTCGCCGGTGACATCGAAGCTCAACGGAGTGATGTTGCCCGTGCCGGCTACATCAGTGTAAAGGGCCATATAGTATTCGCCGCCTATAACCAAATCTTTGTCCGTGGGCAAGGTGTTGAACACCAGGCAGCGCTCGCCGTCAATCACCATGCGGCTCACCGTTGACGTTGGTTTGCCCCAGTCATCGTTGGTGAACTCCGGGTTCTTATCGTAGACGGTGTTGAATGTGGTGTGGCCAAACCATTTCACGCCCTCGCCGCTGTTGTATTCATATTTCAGCACACTCTCGTTGAAGGCGCGTTCATAGGCATCGCTTTGGCCATCGTACTCCTTGAGTTTGCTGTCAAAGTCTGTTTTCTTGAGGAAGGTGTAATAGAACTGAACGTCTTTCGCCTCCGCCCGGTCAGGCACCTCGCCCATGGTGGCCATAATCACCTCGTAGGGAGTGTGCACGCGCACGGTGGTGGAGGTGCCGCCGGCGCAGATGGGCATAGTCTGTTTTGCCTGCATGCGCGGCTTTGCAACATAGACACGGATGTCGTCCACCATATAATCGGCGCCGCCTGAGCCCTTGCAGTTGTTCTCAAGAGAGAGAACATAGTGGTCAATGTCACCGGAGCTGAGGCCAAGCGCATCAAAATTAGGCACAAAGGAATAGTAGAAGTAATGCCATTTACCCAGATAAGCATCATTGTTTTCGATGTAGCCGGTGGTGAAGCTGTGGAGCACCACCTTCTCTCCGTTGTGTTTCACAGCGGCAAAGTTGAGGATGAGGTTGGCCGTCTCGCCTCCGGAACATTCGCAAGCCCAACCGGTCACAAACAGCGTGGAGCCGGAGCAAAGGTCATCGATGTTCATTGTAGCCATGGTGCCGGGGTCCGTCGAGGCGTTCACATAGTACATGAACCCATGCTGTTTGCCCTGCGTTTCATAGAACAGGCGGTCCTGACGGTGGCTTAAGCCGGCGTTGAAATTCTCATTGGCCGGCACGTTCGATGTTTTACCATTGTAAGGCACCGATGCTGTGTTTGTTGCCAGCACGTACATGTTGTAGTCATTGTAATACGAATAACCGAAACTATAATTCGATTTATCCCATACAAACGGCCAGATGAGGCGGTAGCCCTCTCCATCCTGATGTGTGTACTTTGGATTGCCGATGAGAGGGGCGTATTCATCAAAGTCCACCTTGGCTTTCGGGGCGCCGAGGTTCAGGCCGTCGGCGGAGGAGATGTAGGAATTCAGCGTATGGCTGTATTTGGGCTGTGTCAGGTCATCCTCACGCACAAAGATTGCGGTCTGCTCAGGCATGAAAGTGATTTCATATTCCACCAGCACCAGTGGCTCACGGGTGCCCTTGATGCAGACAGGGTAGTCGTTCTTGTCACGCGCTATGATTTGCACGGTGTAAGTGCCGGCTTTGGCATTTGCCGCCTCACAGGTTATGAAACGCACAAATGGCTCATTGTATTCGCCAAGTTCATAGACGGCCGATTTATCGGCCGTCTGGAAAAGGCCTCCACGACTGGTATAATCATGACTGAGACTGAAAATATCTGTTTCTACGCCTTTGGAATCTGTGGCCTTGATGTAGGGGTGATAAACACGTTGAGGCGTGTTGTTGTTGTCAAGGTAGAAGAAATCCATTGAGCCGCCCGGGTCTTTTGGCAGGTTCTTGAGGAGGCGCACCTGGAACTGTACACCGGCACGAGCGTTGATGATGCGCTTGTTGGCTTTTACGTAAGCGCGGTTTGCCTCTACCGATGAAGAAACTTCCTGAGCGAAGCGCGCGCCGTTCTTAACAGTGAAAATATGGCGGAAGGAAACAATGGGTTCCTTTAATTCACCCCCGCTGAGATTATGTTCCGGGTCCCACTGTTGATAGGAGTCCACCGCTATGACAACGTCATCGAAATTCTGATCATCAGTCCAGAACGCCGGCATATTTGAATAATTGGCATCAATATCCCAAATTGCACGGCCCACCAAGTCGCCGTAGTGAGTGCGGCGTATGCGAGTGGGATTGTCCACGTAATAGAGATAGGGCGATGTTGCGTCCGTGGTGTAATCATACCAGCGGGACATCTGCACGTAATAGTTGCTCTGAGTTGCAAAGTCAGAGTACGGCTTCAGGATGCAAGTATATCCGGGCAGAGCATAGACGGTATGCTCCGTGACGTGGGTGGGCTGCCTTACTCCTGTTTTGATGCGGCTGTCCTTTGACGCGTTGATATAGGTGAAATCCGGCATCGTCAGGCCGCTTGCCTGAGCGGTTTCCCATTGGTTGTTGCGAATTTTTTCCCAGTCGGTGTCTGTGAGATTCATGTAATTGTCGAACCCGTCCACATGCATAAAGCGGTTGGCCGGGTCCGCAATTCCCTGGGTGTGAGTGAATGTGTAGCGGTCCCATTCCGGGTCAATCGTCACGTTAGGCCCGGTGAAATCGCGCATATTCACCGGCTCGCCATGGCCATGCACAGTCATTGTCTCCGGGAAGGGTTCACTTGACACCTGCAGCTCCGCAAGGTGGAAGAAAGTGTTATTGGACACGTCTTTGCCGTCAACCGCCGCCACCACCAGGCGCATCTTGTCATACTTGTAGGGAATATTGATACTTGCCCGGGAGATGGCGTTATAGCCGGCGGCAACGGCAACATTTCCAACAACAGTGAAATCATCGTCGGAGTGGCCGTACTCATGCACTTCAACCTGAAATTTGGTGACGTGATGGCCGTCAATTTCGCGTTGCTGGAAGAAGAAATAAACATCTCCCGGCGCGTTAATTCCAAAATTGTTTACTTCAATATAGTATTTGTCGGCCACAACAGCCTCATGGCCTTCATATGAGTAATCGGAATGCCAGTACGAGCTGGCAAGCCCGTCAATCAAATTTGACAGCGGTGTACGGTCACCATTGCCTACCACTGTAACCGGGCAATTGGTGTAGAGTTGCGCCGGACTCACCAGAATCTCTTTGGTGTAAATCTGGAGTTCGGCAAGGTGAAACCAATGTTGCCGGTCCACGGCCGGTTCTCCGTTATCATTGCAGTATTTATATATAACAAACCTCACACCGTCAACTTCAGAGTCTTTTGGCATGGCGGGTATGGTGAAGTCAATGGTGTTCACTGCTGCGGCGGTATGGTTTGCAAGAATAATGTTGCCGGCGTTGACGTAATTGGCGTCGCTGAAATCAGTGCCGGCCTTGTGCAGATAAACAATGAACTCGTAGGGATGGTCATTCTCGGAGTTGCGATGTTGGAAGTAGAACTGCAGCTTCTGGCCGCTTTTCAGCCGGCCCAGATTCCGTGCTTCCACGCAGTAATCAATATTCATTGGACGGTCGTCGGCATAGTCAGCGTGCCAGTAAGTTTCGGCGTTGCCGTCAATAAGGGCATCGAGGCCACCGCCGTCGTCGTCGTGTGTCCCGTCGTTGTAGGATGCGTTGGCATAGAGTTGCGACACATCATTTATCAGGCTGCGCCGTGCCTGTGCCGTGAAAACGCCGGCACAGATGACTGCAAACAGCACAATGG
>SFOH01000030.1 GCA_004552485.1 Bacteroidales bacterium
ATGGAAGTGTCGCCGCTGGCCTATGAATGGTCGTCGTCCGACCCCGCCGTGGCCGTTGTCTCGGATAAGGGCGTGGTGAAAGGCGTTTCCGACGGTTCGGCCGTTATCACCGGAAAACTCGACGGCAAGGAGGTCTCTGTGAACGTGACGGTGCAATGCCCCAAGGCTGCCGTGGCCGATGCACTCCCCGACGATGTCCTCAGCAACTGGACCATAGCCGGCACCGGCGTCAAGAAAGGCGGCACCGTGACGGCCTCGACGGACGAGGGGGGCCTGCTTGACGTGAACTTCACCGTGACATCCACACGCGGCAACAACATGAAAGTCTCGCGTGAAATCATGCTCTATTCGCGCCCCGATGCGCTGCGGCTGAGCTTCGACACTCATGGCGTAGCTGTCAAGGAAGTGGCTTTTGACGTGCAGGCCGGTTCGGCCCGCGCCGTCAACCGCAAGGCCACGCCCGTGCAGGATGCCGACGGCATATACACCGCCACCCTCGACCTCAACGACGTGGCGCCCGTCACTGCCGCCGACTCCTGGCCCATGCTGCTCAAGGCGCTCACCTTTACTCCCACTAAGGCCGCCCGCGGCGACTTCCGCTACACGCTGCGCTCGCTCAAGGCCGAGTACCACGACTTCTCGGCCGGCGTCGAGGACATCGTCACCAACGCGCCCGAACGCCTCGCGGTCAACGTTGTGGCCGGTCAGCTCGTGATACCCTTCGAGGCGCAGAGCCTCGAACTCTATGACCTGAGCGGACGCCTCGTCGACGCGGCCCGCAACGCTTTCGCGATGCCCGCGCCTTCGGCCCCCGGCGTCTACATCCTCCGCGCGCGTCTGCGCACGGCCTGCGTTTCCGCCAAAATAGTATTCTGACGCGCATATTATTTGGAGGTTACAGAAAAAAACTGTAACTTTGCAGCGTGAAACATCAATCGGCCGCTTGACGGGGCCGGGTGGACAGATTTGGCTGCTTGCTACCACCTCAACAAAAAGCTAAAATGCAAAATACATTCTGCTTTTGCACCTAAGCATTTGCGCGCACGCCGCGGCAGCCACACTCCCCCCGGGAAAAGGCTTCCGCGGCGTGGCGTATCTCGCGCCGCCGGGCGATTCGCCGGTCGTTGTTTTGCAAACGCAATGTACAACAAATCAACAAAATACACACTCGGATTATGAACTATCTCTTCACTTCAGAATCAGTTTCGGAGGGCCATCCCGACAAGGTGGCCGATCAGATTTCAGACGCCATCCTCGATGAATTCCTCGCCCGCGACCCGGCCAGCAAGGTCGCTTGCGAGACCCTCGTCACCACCGGCCAGGTGGTGATTGCCGGCGAGGTCAAGAGCCGCGCCTACATTGACCTTCAGGGCGTTGCGCGCCGTGTCATCGACCGCATCGGCTACAATCGCTCGGAGCTTCAGTTCGACGCCCGCAGCTGCGGCGTCCTCGTGGCCGTCCACGAGCAGAGCGGCGACATCAACCAGGGCGTCGAGCGCGAGAACCCCGAGGAGCAGGGCGCCGGCGACCAGGGCATGATGTTCGGATACGCCTGCAACGAGACACCGCTGCTCATCCCCCTCTCGCTGGCCCTCAGCCACGCCCTCGTCCGCGAGCTGGCCGAAATTCGCCGCGAGGGCAAGGAGATGACCTATCTGCGCCCCGACTCGAAGAGCCAGGTGACGGTCGAGTACGACCCCGACGGCCACATCGTGCGCGTCCACACCATCGTCGTCTCCACTCAGCACGACGAATTCGTCGACTATAAAGAGCAGGGAATCAGCGAGAAAGAGGCCGAGAAGATGATGCAGGACCGCATCGCCGACGACGTGCGCAACATCCTCGTACCCCGCGTGCGCCAAAGCATGCCCGCCGAGCTGCGCCACTATCTCGACGAGGACTACACCCTGCTCGTCAACCCCACCGGCAAGTTCATCATCGGCGGCCCTCACGGCGACACCGGCCTCACCGGCCGCAAGATTATCGTCGACACCTACGGCGGCCACGGCGCTCACGGCGGCGGCGCCTTCTCCGGCAAAGACCCCAGCAAAGTCGACCGCTCCGCCGCATACGCCGCACGCCACATCGCCAAGCACCTCGTTGCCGCCGGCGTCGCCGACCGTGCACTCGTCCAGGTGGCCTATGCCATCGGCCAGGCCGCTCCCGTCAGCCTTTGCGTGAATACCTACGGCACCGCCCGGGTTGCTCTCACCGACGCGCAAATCTCTGACATCGTGGCTGCTATGCCCGAGTTCGACATGCGTCCCTACGCCATCGAGAAGCGCTTCGACCTGCGCACGCCCATCTACGAAGAGACTGCCTCCTACGGCCACGTGGGCCGCATCCCCCGCACCGTCACCAAGACCTTCGTCGAGAGCGACGGCACCGACCGCGAAGTCACCGTCCGCCTCTTCCCCTGGGAGGACACCACCGCCGTCGCCGCCGTCCGCAACGCCTTCCACCTCGCCTGACCACTCTCCTTGCATAAACCCCTAACGCCGCCGCGCCGTCCCCTCCCCGGGACCCCGCGGCGGCCTCCTCTTCTATCCTTCTTCTATTATCAGCCACACAAATCGCCACCAAAATTGCCGCCAAAACAGCCGGAAATTTGGTTATTTGCGCAACTTTTCTTATCTTTGTGCGATTATTGCGCCCCTCCAGCCGGAGCGACGCCGTGGTCTTTGTCGCATGTGGCTGGATGTCAGCGCTTTAGCGTCGCTGCGCCCGCCTATTCTGCCTGAATAATAAATTTAACACTTAACTATATCAATGGCAACATTAGAAAAAATCAGAAAAAAATCCGTGCTGTTGTTCATCGTGATTATCGGCGCCTTGCTCGCCTTTATTCTCGGTGACTTCATCAACCAGGGCCGCAACCTCTTTGGCCCCGGCGACACTGTGGCTAAAGCCGGCGGCGCCAAAGTGGACTACAACACTTTCCGCGACCGCGTCAGCGAAATGTCTGACCAGCTGAAAAACAATCCCCAATACGCCAACGTCACCCAGGAGCAGATCGAGGCTCAGGTCATCAACGACCTCCTCGTCGAGCAGCTCTTCGAGCAGGAATACGACAAAATGGGCATCGCTGTCTCAGACCAGCAGATCTCAAAGCTCTTCTTTGACCCCCAGTTCGCCCCCTCAACCTTCCAGTTCCTCATGCAGCAGTTCGGCCAGAGCGCCCAGATGCTCATGCAGTCCGGTATAATCGACACCCGCACATACTCCGACGCCATGAAGAATCCGGCCAAGTACCAGCTCAACGAAGAGGCAGCCTCAGCCCTCACCTCCGTTTGGGCTAAGCTCGAGCGCGACGCCGACGACCAGCTCAAACAGCAGGCCTACTCGACCATGCTCGCCGGCCTCTTCACCGCCAACCAGGTGGACGCCAAGGCAATGTACAACGACCGCAACACCACCAGGACCTTCGCATACGCCCGCAAGGACTTCAGCGCCATCCCCGACAAGGACATCAAGCTGACCGACGAAGACTATCAGAAAGTATACGACGAGCGCAAGGGCGCCTTCAAGCTTGACGAGCCCGCCCGCCTCGTGAAATACATCGTCGTTCCCATCGAGCCCTCCGCCAACGACCAGGAAGTGGCCGCCAAGGACGCCGCCGCTTTCGAGAAGGACCTCACCTCCACCGAAGGCACCGCTACGGCTCTCAAGAACCACAAGAACTTCACCGCCAGCCTCGGCAAATACACCCGCAAGAAACTTGCTGACGACGCCAACCTGAAGGCTCTCCTCGCCGGCGCTCCCGCTCCCAACGACTCGACCGGCGCCGCCACCGGCACCGTCACCGTCGGCGAAGTCAAGAGAATGCCCACCATGCCCGGCACCTATATGTTCGCCAAAGTCACCGGCGAGACCACCGGTATTGACGTTGTCAAATTCTCCGGCCTGCAGATTCCCGCCAGCGCCGACAGCCTCCTGGCCGGCCTCAACCCCGCCAACTTCGACAGCATCGCCACCAGCCTCGGCGGCTTCAAGGAGCAGGAGTTCTCACTCGTGAACCCCGCCGCCACGCTCCCCGCTAACCTCACCGCTGCCCTCTCCACCCAGGAAATCGGCCAGGTGTTCTTCCTGAACGACACCGTCACCAGCCAGGACAAGAACGGCAAAGAGGTTAAGAAAGTGGTGAAAGGCGCCTATTACATCTCCGAGCGCTCGAACCCCGAGACTGTCTACGACGTGACCACCATGGAGTACACCGTAGTGCCCTCATCGACCAGCATCCGCGACATCAACTCGAAGCTCCACGCCTTCGTCGCCAACAACGGCAACGCCAAGGCTTTCGATGACAACGCCAAGAAGAACGGCTACACCGTTCAGCAGGCCATCATCTCGCCCTCCGCTCCCTCAATCGGCAACACCCCCAACAGCCGCTCGGCTGTGAAATGGGCTATGGATGCTGACAAGGGCGACGTCAGCGGTGTCTTCGGTCAGAACTCCAACAACGGCTACATCATGGCCGTGGCTGTCGAGGATGTCTTCGACGGCGACTACATCCCCGTCACCTCCTCCTACGTTCGCGACGGCCTGAAGAGCCTCGTCATGAACAACAAGAAGGCTGAGAAGCTGATTGCCCAGTACAAGGGCAAAGCCAAAGACATCAACGGCTATGCCGCTCAGATGGGCACCCAGGCTGCCTCCACCACCGCCGTCTTCGGCGACAACAACATCCCCGCTATCGGCTTCAACGAGACCGCGATCCTGGGTAAGGTTGCCGGCGCCAAGAAAGGTGTGGTTGTCGGTCCCTTCAAGGGCAACAACGCCGTCTATGTCATCCAGGTCACCGACGTGAAAGCCGGCGGCCGTCCCTACGACTTCAAAGAGGAGTCAGGCAACTTCAACCGCATGATCGGTTCCGCCATCATGGGCAACCCCCTGCGTCTGCTGCTTGGCAACGAGAAAGTGACGAACAACATCCTCCAGTTCACCGCAGCTGAGGAAGAGAAATAATCAGGCGCCCGCCGCCTGACCCCCAAGCGAAGGAGCGCCCGGCCGTCCACGGCCGGGCGCTCCTTCGCTTTATTGGCCCAATTGGTCTAATTAGTCAATTAGGCCAATAAGAAATCCCCGGGCGAATGCCCGGGGATTGCAGGTAGGTGATTATTATTTTCAGGTCTGTATGGGGTTGAGGCGGGAGCGGAGGGCGGCGCCGATGGGGCCGCCCTTGGCCGCTTCCGTCGGTCATCTTTTCAAATTAGTCGATGGCCTCGTCAGCGGGATAGCCGCCCATCTCGCGGATGGCGTTCTTCAGCATAACATACTGCTGGAACAGGTGGTTCACGGGAACCTCGTTCTTGGTGTAGTCATGCATCGGGCTCTTCAGGAAGAAGCTGAGGAAGCGCTGTGTGCCGTAGCGGCCGGCGCGGGCGGCGAGGTCGCTCAGCAGAACCAGGTCGAGGCAGAGGGGAGCTGCCAGGATGGAGTCGCGGCACAGGAAGTTGATCTTGATCTGCATGGGATAGCCCATCCAGCCGAAGATGTCGATGTTGTCCCAGCCCTCTTTGTTGTCGTTGCGGGGGGGATAGTAGTTGATGCGTACTTTGTGGTAGTACTTGTTGTCTTCGTCGTTGCCGTGAGCGTAGAGGTCGGGCTGCTCCTCGGGAACGAGGATTGACTCGAGGGTTGAGAGTTTCGAAACCTCTTTGGTGCGGAAGTTGGCGGGCTCGTCAAGCACGAGGCCGTCGCGGTTGCCGAGGATGTTGGTTGAGAACCAGCCGGCGAGGCCGAGGCAGCGGGTGCCGATGATGGGGGCGAAGCCTGATTTCACGAGGGTCTGACCGGTCTTGAAGTCCTTGCCGGCGATGGGCATCTTGGTCTTCTCGGCGAGCTCCCACATAGCGGGGATGTCGACGGTGGTGTTGGGGGCACCCATGATGAAGGGAGCGCCTTCGGTGAGGGCGGCGTAGGCGTAGCACATCGAGGGAGCAACGTGCTCTTTGTCGTCAGCCTTCATAGCGGCCTCGAGGTCGGCGAGGTGGTAGTGGTATTTCTCGTCGGGGGCAACGTAAACCTCGGTGGAGGCGGCCCAGAGGACAACGATGCGTGAGCAGTTGTGCTCATTCTTGAAGTTGCGGATGTCCTGACGGAGCTGCTCAACCATTTCCCAGCGGGTCTTGCCTTCCATGATGTTGTTACCGGTGAGGCGGGCGGCGTAGTTGTGGTCGAAAGCGGCCTTCATGGGTTTGATGGCCTCGAGCTCGTCCTTGACGGGGTTGATGTCTTTTTCCTTGAGCACCTCGGCGTTGATAGCGCTCTCGTATGCGTTGGCGGGATAAACGTCCCAGCAGCCGAAGACGATGTCGTTGAGGTCGGCCAGGGGAACGATGTCCTTGTAGTGGAGATACTTTTTGTCAGCGCCTTCGCCCACACGCATCTTGTCATACTGAGTCATTGAGCCGATGGGCTTAGTCAGTCCTTTGCGGGTCATAAGTACGCCTGTCATGAAGGTGGTTGCTACGGCGCCGCAGCCAACCACCATAACGCCGAGTTTACCTTCGGCAGGTTTAACGTTTGAATTGCTCATTTTTTTTGTGAGTTAATAATGAATTTTCAGGTTAGACGGGATGCCATGGCACGTGTCATGGATTCCCTTGTGAGGAAAAAGTGCGTAAAAGTACAAATTATTTGTGAGGTGAAAAAGCTAAACGGGAAGAAAAAACGGCTCTGAGTGTGAAAGATTACTAACGTAACGCCTATTTAGCAAAAAGAGGTTAAAATCAGTAAGAATTGCGGATGTTTATGTGAATGACCGTGAAGAGTGCATTTCTTCTAAAATCGCTCTTTTTCGCCCGATTTCGTCTCTTTTGGTGACGGGCATCCGCACCGGCGCCGAGGCGTGAGCGGTCCGCGAGGCGACGCCGGCGTCTGACACGGTGCTGTCTGAAACTTTTTTGGCACACTCTTTGTTACATGATTATAAGGTGTGGTGTGCGCGCTTGCCTCGCCACACCCGCCCGAATGTGTCTCGCTACACATTATTATATATAGACATCAAAAACATACATCGACATCCGAAACATAAAAAACATTAGAGTTATGAGCAATATCAAAGAAACCGTTCAGCCCGGCAAATACGTGGAACTGGGCTATGATTTATACACCGTGGCCGCCGACGGCAAGCAGGAGCTGGTTCACCAGACCAACCCCGAGGACCCCGAGCGCATCATCTTCGGCGTGACCCCCGGCGTCATCGAGCCCCTGGCCGCCGCCATCGAGAACAAAGAGGCCGGCGCCGCCTTCGACGTGGAAGTCCCCGCCGAGAAAGCCTTCGGCCCCCACAATCCCGAGGAGGTGATGAGCCTCGACAAGGACATCTTCGTTGTGGACGGCAAGTTCGACGCCCAGAACATCCGTCCGGGTGCCATCGTGCCCATGATGACCTCCGACGGCTACCGCATCAACGGCGTTGTCGTTGAGGTCGGCGACGACAAGGTGAAGATGGACTTCAACCACCCCCTGGCCGGCAAGAACCTGCGCTTTGCCGGCAAAGTGCTCGCCGTGCGCGACGCCACTCCCGAGGAGTTCCACCCCGGCTGCGGCGGCGGACACTGCGGCAGCGGACATTGCGGCGACTCATGCGGTTGCGGCGACAGCTGTGGCTGTGACGACGGCTGCGACTGCGGCGACAACTGCGAGTGCGGCGAAGGCTCGGGCTGCGGCTGCAAATAAAAAAATAGCGCTGAAACTGAACACACAAACCGGCGGACAGACCCCCATTGGACGGCGCCTGTCCGCTTTCCTCCTTTTAAAATAACACACGATTATGAAAAAGATTATGTTTTTCGCTGCCGCCGTGGCAGCCATGAGCCTTGCCGCCTGCGGCAACGGCTCCGACAAGAATGCTGCTGAAGACTCGACCCTGGTGGACGACACCATCGTCGAAGTCGAGGAAATCGCCGCCGAGATTGTTCCCGGCGACAGCGCCGACACAGTCACCGAGGTTGACATGCAGGTCGCCGACACCATCACCGCCGCCCCCGACGATGCCGCCAAGGGCGTTGAGAAAGCCGCCGAGGTCCTCGGCCGCTGAGCCATTCGCTATTCCTCTCCCCGCTTTTCGCCCGACTCCATGCCCCTGCGCACGGAGCCGGGCACGAAATGCGTTGTGACCGTGAATTTTCATGCAAACAGTGAGTGATTGTTCGGGTTTTTTACTTATCTTTGCGGTGTGGACAGTGCCATGCCTGCGCTGACCCTGAACCGACTTAGTAACTCAAACCCTTAAAAATAGAAAAGTATGAAAAAGATTATGCTCTTTGCCGCTGCTCTGGCAGCCGTTTCTCTCGTGTCTTGCGGCAACAAGGACAAAGCCGCCGACGAAAACGCTGACGCAACCGAAGATACCATCGTCGAAGAGACCGTCGTCGACGAAGTCGATGCCGAGGCCATGCCCGGTGACCCCATGGACGTTGTAGAGGCCGCCGCTGCCGGCGACCTTGACGAAGTTCTCGAGGCCGATGACGAAGGTGAGACCAAGGAGGATAAACTCCAGAAAGCCGCCAAGCGCGCCTCCGAGCTCGTTGACCGGGTGAAAGAGTCAGACACCTATAAAGAAGGCAAGAATGCCTACAAAGAAGGCAAGGCAAAAGCCAAAGAAGCCTACAAAGAGGGTAAAGAGAAAGCCAAAGAGGCCCTCAAAGAAGGCTCAAGCAAGCTCAAAACCCTCCTGAACGAGGACGACGAATAAAAACCGACGGCCTCCCCGCCGTATTTCCCCATACCGCACCCCCTCCCCGGCCTGCCATAAGGCCGGGGAACGGTGCTCTTTGCGGCCTGCCGGGCGCATGCGCCGGGGTGGGGGACGGGCTGAACGAACTCCGCGACGCCCTCCCGCGAGTGCGGAGACTCTCAAAAGCTAAAAAGGTTTAAAAGCGAGAAAAATTTTCTGATAAATTTGCGGGGATAAAAAAATATTATTAATTTTGCCGCTGATTTTACGGGGCATCATTAATACAACGATTCCCGGTCCAATCAGAGACAATTCATATATAACTATTTAAATAAAAAAAGACAATGAAAAAGATCATGTTCTTCGCTGTTGCTCTCGCAGCAGTATCTCTCGCATCTTGCGGTAACGGCAACAAAGAGGCCAACGCTGACACAACATCTGTAGTTGAAGATACTGAAGTAGCTGTAGTTGAGACTCCCACTGACACTGTAGTTGCTGCTACCGACAGCGTAGCTGCTGCTCCCGCTGCTGAGGCTGCTCCCGCTGACTCTGCAAAATAAGCGACAACGAACAAAAGCAAAAGAAAAGCCGCCGGGCCAAGCCCGCGCGGCTTTTTTGCACTCTCTACCGCCCATTCCTCAACCTTTATTAACATAAAAAGTGTGCAACGCACCCGCCGCCGAATAGCGCCGCGGTTTGCCCCGGCGGAGGCAAAAGTTGGGGGTCGGGGAGGGGGTCGGAAGAAAAAAAGAGGCGGAGAGGATGGTTGTTTGTTGGAAATTTCATATATTTGTGGTTGATTGGAAAATGTGGCTCTTGCGGGCATGAAAAAATGCGCGGCAGCCCCCTTCCCGAATCGTGCATCGGCATGACCCGAACGGCATAATCGTTCGACGGCATGGCCGGCACGGCATGGACCGTGCATCGGCATCGCCGGCACGGCATGATGATGTGCGGCCGCGGGCCGCGCGGGACGGGCTTCGGCGGCATTTTTGCGAGCGCGCACACGAGGGCCACGGAATGTTTACTGATTAACGCCATGCAGACAGACCCCACTGTTACCCCTGAAGAAGACCGTGCCATTGAGGCGGCGTTCCGCGACGTGCTCAACGGCTATCTGGCCAGCAACCACCGCAAAAAGGTGGAGATAATCGAGCGTGCCTACAAGTTTGCCCAGGAGGCCCACGCCGGCGTGCGGCGTCGCTCGGGCGAGCCTTATATCCTGCATCCTATCGCGGTCGCGAAGATTGCCCAGCAGGAGATAGGCCTGGGCTCGACGTCGATTTGCGCGGCCCTGCTCCACGATGTGGTGGAGGACACGGACTACACGGTCGAGGACATCGAGCGCAACTTCGGGCCGAAGATTGCCCAGCTCGTGGAGGGTCTCACCAAAATCAGCGGCGGCATCTTCGGCGACAAGGCGTCGGCGCAGGCCGAGAACTTCCGCAAGCTGCTGCTGACCATGAGCGAGGACATCCGCGTGGTGCTCATCAAGATGGCCGACCGTCTCCACAACATGCGCACGCTGGGGAGCATGGCCCCCAACAAACAGTACAAGATTGCGGGCGAGACGCTCTATATCTACGCTCCGCTGGCCCACCGCCTCGGCCTCTTCGCCATCAAGACGGAGCTCGAGGACCTCAGCTTCAAGTATGAGCACCCGCGCGCCTGGGCCGACATCAAGGAGAAAATCAAGGAGACGGAGGCCAAGCGCCAGGCCGTCTACACCGACTTCTCGGCGCCCATCCGCGCAAAGCTCGACACCATGGGGCTGCACTATGAGAGCAAGGCGCGGCTGAAGTCGTGCTATTCGATCTGGCGCAAGATGGAGGCCAAGCACATCCCCTTTGAGGAGGTCTACGACCTCTACGCCGTCCGCATCGTCTTCGACTGCGACGACCCGGCCCGCGAGAAGCAGATTTGCTGGAATATCTACGCGGCCATCACCGACCTCTACCGCCTCCACCCCGAGCGCACGCGCGACTGGATCTCCGTGCCCAAAGCCAACGGATATCAGGCTCTGCACCTGACGGTTATGGGTCCGGACGGCAACTGGATCGAGGTGCAGATTCGCTCGCGCCGCATGGACGAGATTGCCGAGAAAGGCTTCGCCGCCCATTGGAAATACAAGATTGGCGAGGGCGAGGAGGAGAGCGAGCTGAACGTGTGGCTGCGCACCATCAAGGACATTCTGGAGAACCCCGAGCCCAGTGCCATCGACTTCCTCGATACGCTGAAACTCAACCTGTTCGCCTCCGAAATCGTGGTGTTCACGCCGCGCGGCGAGCTCATCACGCTTCCGGCTGAGAGCACCGTCCTCGACATGGCCTTCACGCTCCACACCGAGCTGGGCCTGCACTGCATTGCCGGCAAGGTGAACCACAAGCTTGTGCCTCTGAACCAGCAACTGCGTTCGGGCGACCAGGTGGAGGTGCTGACCTCCAACACCCAGAAGCCGCAGGCCGAGTGGATGGACTTCCTGAAGACCGCCAAGGCCAAGAGCCGCCTGCGCGCCGCCCTGCGCCGCGAGCGCCAGCCCGTCATCGCGCGCGGCCAGGAGCTTATCGCCCAGTATCTTAAGAAAAACCGCCTGCCCGCGTCGTCCACCACCAATCAGCGCCTGCTGGAGCGCACCGGCATGGGCAGCTACGAGGACCTGCGCTACGCCGTCGGCGCCGGCACCGTCACTCTCGACGACGACTGGGCCGAGACAATCCGCATGGGCGTCATCCCCGGCGAGAAGAGCATCCTGCGCAGCATCCTGCGCAACACCATCAAGGTGGCCACGCTCGGCATGGCCGGCAAAAACACTGAGAATGAGGCGTCTGCCGAGAAGAAGGCCGAGGACGCCGACGGCGACGAGGCCTCCCGCGAGCGCCCCAAGGTGAACACCAAGGAGGTGTACACGCTCAAATACGAGGACGGCCATCCCAACTTCAAGATTGCCGACTGCTGCTGCCCCATCCCCGGCGACGAGGTGCTGGGCTTCGTGGACGACAACAACGAGGTGGTGGTCCACGCCATGGCCTGTCCGCGCGCGCTGGTGCTCAAGGCCGGCTATGGGCCGCGCATCGTGCAGACGCGCTGGGCTGTCTCGGCCGGCAAATTCCTGGCGCACGTGCGCGTCGAAGGCCTCGACCGCCACGGCATCCTCCAGGAAATCATCGCCGTGGTATCGACGCAGATGGACATCGACCTGCGCCGCCTCGACATCGAGGCCACCGGCGAGGTCTTCCACTCCGACATGTGGGTGCGCGTCGAGGACGTCGCCATCGTCAACGACCTGTGCTCGAAACTGCTCACCGTCGACGGCGTCGAACGCGCCGCCCGTATCCAATAACTTCCCCGCCCGTAAAACACTTCCGAAGAGATAAAACCCCAAAGGATGAAAACCAAGAGAAACAACATACTCCAGCGCCTGCTCCTTGCCCTCGGCATGCTGGTCGTCATCGTCTATTTCTTCCCGCACCCGTCGGTGAGCCACTACAAGTATGAGGTCGACCGGCCGTGGAACTATGCCAAACTCATAGCGCCGTTCGACATCCCCGTTCACCCCGACTCGGCCACGCTGACGGCGGGCATCGACAGTCTGGACAAGGCGTTTGTGCCGGTCTACAAAAAGCGCGAGGTGAGCGTCGACTCGACCATGCGCATCATCCGTGCGCGCATGACCGCGGCCGAGCAAATCGGCGGCGAGAACACCACGGGCCTCGCCGACTTCGTGGAACGCTATCTCAGCAGCTTCGACAGCCGCACGCAGGCCGTGCTGACGCGCGCCTATGAGGCCGGCGTCATGCAGGACACGCTGCCCGTGCCCTTCGACCGTTTCTCACGCTCGCGCGCCCGCATCATGGAGGGCCGCGTGCTCCGCGAGGTGCCCACACGCAACTTCTACACCGTCGGCGAGCTCTGCGACGAAATCGACTCCATCGCCGGCGCCTGCAACTGCCGCCGCCAGCTGCGCAACGTCCACCTCCGCGAGCTGCTCCTGCCCAACATCGTCTGCAATCTGACGGAGACCAAACGCCTCTACGCCAACGATAAAGCCCTAATAACCATCGACCGCGGCGTCATCCAGCGCGGCCAGACCATCATCGACAAGGGCGCCATCGTCACCCCGCAGGACTACACCAACCTGCGCACCTACGAGACCCTCCTGGCCGGACAGAGCGGCGCCAGCGACCGCTCCGACATGCTCATGTTCCTGGGACAGGTGCTCTACGTGGCGCTCATGATCGTCTTCTTCATGCTCTACCTGCGCTTCCTCGAGCCCGCGCTGTGGAAGAATCTGCGCTCGTTCGTGTTCCTGGTTTCGATGATGACGCTGACGTTCCTGGTCAGCGACCTGGCCGAATATGCCATCCACGGCGGCCTCTACGTGGTGCCGATCGTGATCACGCCCGTGCTGGCGCTCGTGTTCTTCAACGCCCGCGTGGCGCTGATGGCGGGTGTCACGCAGACCATGCTCTGCGCCGGCCTGGCCGTCACCAATCCCCTGGAATTCATACTCATACAGCTCTCCGGCACCTGCGCCGTCATCTTCTCGCTCCACGACATCACGCGCCGCTCCCAGATTCTGCGCGCCTCGCTCTATGCCGGCATCGGATACATCGCCGCATACCTGGCCGTCCAGCTGATGATGAACGGCAGCTTCGACGACTTTGACTGGCGCAAGGTTGGCGTCCTGGCCGTCAACGCCCTGCTCACCTCGCTGACCTACGTGCTCATGCTCGTCGCCGAACGCGTCTTCGGCTTTGTATCGAACGTGACGCTCGTCGAGCTCGCCGACAGCAATTCGCCCGTCCTGCGCCAGCTCTCCGACGAGTGCCCCGGCACCTTCCAGCACTCCATGGCCGTCGCCACCCTCGCCTCCGACGCCGCCACGAAAATCGGCGCCAACAGCCTGCTCGTGCGTGCCGGCGCCATGTACCACGACATCGGCAAGATGACCAACCCCATCTTCTTCACCGAGAACCAGCACGGCGTCAACCCCCACGACGGCCTCACGCCCCAGCGCAGCGCCGAAATCATCGTCAGCCACGTTCCCGAGGGTCTGAAACGCGCCGAGAAAGCCGGCCTGCCCGGCGTGATACGCAGCTTCATCTCCGAGATATTTCTACATCACCGCCTGCCGCCAGGCCGGCGACGAGGCCGCCGTCGACCCGCGCCCGTTCACGTATCCCGGCCCCAATCCGCGCACGCGCGAGACCTCGCTGCTCATGATGGCCGACTCCGTCGAGGCCGCCTCACGTTCGCTCAAGGACAACACCCCGGCCGCCATCACCGAGCTGGTCAACCGCATCATCGACGGCCAGATCGCCGAAGGCCTGCACAACGATTCACCCATCTCGTTCCGCGACGTGCAGACCATCAAAAAGGCCTTCATCAAGCGCATCATGACCATGAACCACACGCGCATCAGCTATCCCGACGAGCTGAAATCCACACCCGCCTCCGGGACTCCCGTGCCCGCTCCCGCGCCCGAAAAGCAATAACCGCGCCGTTTTCACGTTATAATAAGTAATGAACGTACGCCTGAAGAACATAACCCTGTGGTCGGCTTTGACGCTGGCCGTGTGCTGCCTGTGCGCCTGCAACGCGCGCAAGAAGAACACGGCCCTGGCGCGCCAGTACACGGCGTTCATCACCCGCTACAACATCCACTACAACGGCGACAAGCACTACGTGGAGACCCTCCACGACATGGAGACCAACTACGAAGACGACTACACCCAGCTCGTCTACGCCCACCCGGCCGAGGCCCGCGCCAACACCAAAGCGCCCCAGCCCCAGGGCGACTTCACACGCTCCATCGAGAAGGCCCAGAAGGCCATCCAACTGCGCTCCATCACCAAGAAACCCGCCCGCAAACGCGGCCGCGGCTCCGACCCCGAGTACAAAGCCTGGCTCAAACGCGACGAGTACAACCCCTTCCTCCACAACGACTGGCTCATGATGGGCCGCTCGCAGTATATGAACGGCGACTTCCTCGGCGCCGCGTCCACCTTCTTCTACACCTCGCGCCACTTCTCCTGGCTGCCCAACACCGTCGTCGAGGCAAAGCTGTGGCAGGCACGCTCCTACCTGGCCATGGACTGGCTCTTCGAGGCCGAGACCATCATCACCCGCATCAAGCCCGACGAGGTCACCACCAAGACCAACCGCCTCCTCTACAACCTCGACTTCGCCGAACTGCGCATCAAGGAGAAAGACTATGCCGCCGCCGCGCCCTACCTCGAAGAGGCCATCAAACTCAGCTCCGGAGCCCAGCGCACGCGCCTCCAGTTCCTCTGCGGCCAAATCTACGAGCGCGCCGGCGACAATGCCCGCGCCTACGCCATGTTCGGCAAGGCAGCCGGCTCAAACTCAGCCTCTTACCGCACCAAGTTCAACGCCCGCATCCGCCAGAGCGAAGTCTTCTCCGGCTCCGACATCAAGAAAGAAGTCGGCGCCCTGCGACGCATGACCCGCTATGACCGCAACAAAGAGTACCTCGACCAGATCTACTACGCCATCGGCAACCTCTACCTCACCCGCCACGACACCGTCAACGCCATCCGCAACTACGAGACCGCCGTCGAGAAAAGTACCCGCGGCGGCATCGACAAAGCCCTGGCACAGATACGCTTAGGCGGCCTCTACTACGACCGCCGCGAGTACGAGCTCGCCCAGCCGTGCTACTCGCAGGGCGTCCCCGCACTTCCCGAGAACTACCCCAACATCGACGTCCTCAAACGCCGCTCCGACGTCCTCGACGAACTCGCCGTCTACTCCCAGAACGTCAACCTCCAGGACTCGCTCCTCCGCCTCGCCGACATGGACTCGCTGCGCCGTGCCGAAGTCATCAACGGCGTCATCCGCGAGCTCGTCCGCCAGGAGAAAGAAGCCGAAGAAGAAGCGCGCCGCCAGGAGTACGAAGCCAACAAATCGGCCAACGAGGCACAGATGAACACCAACAACAAGGCCCCCCAGCAGTTCTCCATCAACAACGACGACTCCTGGTACTTCTACAACACCGCCGCCCGCACCGCCGGCAAGCAGGAGTTCCAGCGCAAGTGGGGCAACCGCAAGCAGGAAGACAACTGGCGCCGCCGCAACAAAGCCTCCTTCTCCCTCACCGACATCGGCGCCGCCACCGACTCCGACACCGACCAGGCCCCCGCCGACTCCACCTCCGCCGAAGAACCCCGCGAAGAGACCGCCGACGAAATGGCCGCCGCCCAGCGTGCCGAAGACCCCCACTACCCCGAGTATTACATGGCCCAGATACCCTTCTCCGACGACCAGAAGCAGAACGCCCGCGACATCATCCAGGAAGGCCTCTACAACATGGGCGTCATCCTCAAGGACAAGATGGAAGACTTTCCCGCCGCCGAGACCTCCTTCGACCGCCTCCTCACCGAGTTCCCCGACAACATCTACCGCCTCGACACCTACTACAACCTCTACCTCATGAACATGCGCCGCAACGACACCGCGCGCGCCGAGCACTACCGCCAGCTCATCCTCACCGACTTCCCCGACTCCAAGTATGCCCTCGCCCTCCAAAACCCCAACTACATACAGAGCCTGCGCGACATGGAGACCCAACAGCAGACCCTCTACGACCGCGCCTACCAGGCCTACATGGACAACGACAACGCCCAAGTGCACGCCATCTACGACGACGTCGCCCACCGCTTCCCCATGAGCCGCCTCATGCCCAAGTTCATGTTCCTCCAGGCCCTCGCCTACGTCACCGACCGCAAGCCCGACGAGTTCAAGCAGACCCTCAAAACCCTGCTCGAACGCTACCCCGACACCGACCTCACACCCACCGTATCCTCCTGGCTCAAAGGCCTCAACGACGGCCGCAAGCTCCAAAGCACCGCCACCAACGCCAACATGCGCTCCATGATTTGGAACGTGTCGCTCGGCAGCGACTCCACCCACGCCGCCGCCGACTCCATCGCCTTCACCCTCAACCCCCAGGACCGACAGCTCCTCGTCTTCGTCTTCCCCACCGACCGCGTCAGCACCAATCAGCTCCTCTACGACATCGCCCGCCACAACTTCCGCTCCTTCGTCGTCAAAGACTTCGACCTCGAGCCCATGAACTACGGCCGCCTCGGCATGATAGCTGTCAAAGACTTCGCTGACCTCAAAGAACTCAACCACTACCGCCGCGTCATGGCCGAGTCGCCCGATTTCAAACTCCCCGCCGGCGTGCGCCCCGTCGTCATCTCCGTCCCCAACTTCGACGCCCTCCTCCACAGCGGCGGCACCCTCGAAGACTACTTCCGCTTCCTCGAAGAACAGAATTATAAGGATGCCCAGGCCGACATCCTCCCCTACACCGAACTCGAAACCCTTGACGACGCCACCGAGGCCGACTCCCTCCGCCGGACCGAGCCCACGCCCGCTAAGACCGTGCCGGAGCCCGGGGCTCCGGAAACCGCTCCCGCTCCCGCCGCGCCGGAGGTGGCCCCCGCGCCCGCGTCCGCACAGACCGTGCCGGAGCCTGCGGCTCCGGAAACCGCCCCCGAAAAGCCCGAAAAAACCGAGCCCCTACCCCCGCCATACCTCGAGCCCGACACCGTCGCCCCCGCTCCCGCGCAGCCCGTCCTCCCCGTCGCCGAGCCCGCCGAGCCCGCCAAGCCCGCCGTGACCCCCGCGCCCGCTCAGACCGTGCCGGAGCCTGCGGCTCCGGACCCCGCGTCCGCCAAAAAACCGGCCCAAAAGCCGGCTCAAAAGCCTGCGTCGCCCAAGCCTGCCCCGGCCCAAAAACCCGCCGCACCCGTGCCCGCTCCCAAGCCCGCACTCCCACAGTACGACCCCGGCTCCGAAGGCGACGACGACCCCCTCCTCGAACCCTAAACCTCTAAAGCCAAAAACCACCCCATGCCATACCGCATCCTCTGGGCCGACGACGAAATCGACCTCCTCAAACCCCACCTCCTCTTCCTCCGCAAAAAAGGATACGACGTCCTCACCGCCAACAACGGCCGCGACGCCCTCGACCTCGTCGCCGCAGACCACTTCGACCTCATCATCCTCGACGAGAACATGCCCGGCCTCACCGGCCTCGAAACACTCTCCCGCATCAAGCAGGAGCAGCCCCACATCCCCGTCATCATGATCACCAAGTCCGAAGAAGAGAACATCATGGACCAGGCCGTCGGCTCCAAAATCGCCGACTACCTCATCAAACCCGTCAACCCCAACCAAATCCTCATAGCCCTCAAAAAACACCTCCACAGCGAACAGCTCGTCTCCGAACAAGCCACCGTCGACTACCGCCGCGAGTTCGCCGCACTCTCCCAGATGATCAACACCGCCGACAGCCTCGACGAATGGAAAGAGATCTACTCCAAACTCGTCTACTGGGAGATGGAACTCTCCGACACCGACACCAACATGGACCAGCTCCTCGACATGCAGAAGACCGAGGCCAACTCCGAGTTCAACAAATACGTGCGCCGCCACTACGAAGACTGGGCCGGCCCCGAACTCACCGACGCCGCCCCCCTCATGTCGCCCCACATCTTCCCCCGCCGCGTCTTCCCCCTCCTCGACGCCGGCCGGAAAGTGCTCTTCGTCCTCATCGACAACTTCCGCCTCGACCAATGGCGCGCCATCAAACCCATGCTCGCCGACCTCTACACCATCGACGAAGACCTTTACACCTCCATCCTCCCTACCGCCACACAGTATGCCCGCAACGCCATCTTCTCCGGCCTCATGCCCCTCGCCATCTCCCGCATGTTCCCCGAGCTGTGGGTCGACGAAGACAGCGAAGAAGGCAAGAACCTGAACGAGAGCCCCCTCATCACCACGCTCTTCCAGCGCTACCGCCGCCAGTGCCGCTTCTCCTACACCAAAGTCAACACCGCCGCCGACGGCGAACGCCTCCTGCGCGACTTCAACACCCTCCTCACCAACGACCTTAACGTCGTCGTCTTCAACTTCATAGACATGCTCAGCCATGCGCGCACCGAGAGCAAGATGATACGCGAACTGGCCGGCAACAACGCCGCCTACCGCTCGCTCTCCGCCTCATGGTTCCGCCACAGCGCCGCCCTCGAACTGCTGCGCCGCGCCGCCGAACGCGGCTTCACCGTCGTCCTCACCACCGACCACGGCACCGTCCGCGTCACCACCCCCGTACGCGTCGTCGGCGACCGCGCCACCTCCACCAACCTCCGCTACAAAGTGGGCAAGAACCTGGGCTACAACCCGCGCCAAGTCTACGAAATCAAACGGCCCGAACGCTTCGGCCTGCCCTCGCCCAACGTCTCGTCGACCTACATCTTCGCCACGGGGCACGACTTCTTCGCCTACCCCAACAACTACAACCACTACGTGCAGTACTATACCGACACCTTCCAGCACGGGGGCATCTCGCTCGAAGAGATGCTGGTGCCGCTCATCACCCTCACGCCGCGCACCGCCCGCTGACCCCCGCCCCCCTCATAAACCGCCCGCAAACCCTCGTTCGCGGGCGATTTGTTAAATGGTTGAAAAAGGGCGCGGCTTAGGGGCAAAAGGTTTGGGCGGTTGCCGTTTTTTTCGTACTTTTGCACTAAGATTTTTGCCGTTTTCGGAACAATGCCCGCCGATCGCGTCATGTCTGGTCACGGCTTCTTTCATCACGCTTACCTATAAATAGTTACATATATGTCACTCTTTGAAAAACTTACGGAAAAAGCTCGCGCCAACCGTCAGCGCATCGTCCTCCCCGAGGGCACGGAGCCTCGTACTCTCAAAGCCGCCGACCGTATCCTCGCCGAGGGTCTCGCCGACATAATCCTTATCGGCGACCCCGACGCCATCAAGCGTATGGCAGTCGAGATGAATCTCGCTAACATCGAGAAGGCCACGTTCGTCAATCCCGCCGACGAGGCCGTCATCGACCGCTATGCCCCGCTCTACTATGAGCTGCGCAAGAAGAAAGGTGTCACGGAGATGGAGGCGCGTCTCACCGCCGCCAACCCCCTCTATCTGGGCTGTCTCATCGTGAAAGCCGGTGACGCCGACGGCCAGGTTGCCGGTGCCATCAACACCACGGCCAATGTGCTGCGTGCCGCCTTCCAGATCATCAAGACGCGTCCGGGCATCAGTGTTGTCAGCGGTGCCTTCGTCATGCTCCTTCCCAAGGGGCTGAACTTCGGCACGAACGGCGTGCTGGTCTTCGCCGACTGCGCCGTGGTGCCCGATCCTACGGCCGAAGAGTTAGCGCAGATTGCCGTCGCCTCGGCCTCCACGGCCCGCGACATCGCCGGCATCGAGCCGCGTGTGGCCATCCTCAGTTTCTCGACGAAGGGTTCGGCCAAGCACGAGCGCGTCGACAAGGTCATCGAGGCCACGCGCATCGCCCACGAGCTGGCTCCCGACCTCATCCTCGACGGCGAGCTGCAGGCCGACGCCGCCATCGTCCCCGATGTGGCCGCCCTGAAAGCGCCCAACTCGCCCCTCTCGGGCCGCGCCAATGTCCTGGTGTTCCCGTCGTTGGAGGTGGGCAATATCGCCTACAAGCTGGTGCAGCGTCTGGGCGGCGTCCAGGCCGTGGGTCCCGTGCTTCAGGGCCTTGCCGCTCCCGTCAATGACCTCAGCCGCGGCGCCTTCCCCGAGGACATCTACAAGACCATCATCATCACGGCCAACCAGGCCATCGGCGCCAAAGAGGCCCTCGACAGCAAACTCTGAGTCGCTTCCAATCCACCTCACATTCAACCAATCAACATACAATAAAGACAATGAAAATTCTTGTTCTCAACTGCGGCAGCAGTTCCGCCAAATACAAACTCATCGACACGGACGGCGAGAAGGTTCTCGCCGAGGGCGGTGTCGAGAAAATCGGCCTGAAAGACGGCTTCATCAAATATAAGAAACGCGACGGCTCGAAGGCTGTCCTGGAGCTGGGCCACATCAACCACCAGGGCGCCGTCGAGGCTATCCTCGCGCGTCTCACCGACCCCGAAGAGGGCTGCATCCGCGACTATAAGGAGATTGACGCTGTCGGTCACCGTCTGGTCCACGGCGGCGAGAAGTTCAGCGAGAGCGTGCTCGTCACCGAGGATGTCAAGGACAAGGTGCGCGAGTGCTACGCCCTGGCTCCTCTCCACAATCCGGCCAATATGACGGGTATCGAGGCCATCGAGGCCATCCTTCCGGGCGTGCCCCAGGTGGGCGTCTTCGACACGGCGTTCCACCAGACGATGCCCGCGAAGAGCTATATGTACGCCCTGCCCTACAAGTTCTACAAGGAGGACGGCGTGCGCCGCTACGGCTTCCACGGCACGAGTCACCGCTATGTCTCGCAGCGCGTGTGCGAGATGCTAGGCGTGGACATCCGCGACAAGAAGATCATCACCTGCCACATCGGCAACGGCGCCTCGATCACGGCTGTCGACGGCGGCAAGAGTGTGGACACGTCGATGGGTCTGACTCCCACGGAGGGCCTGATGATGGGCACGCGCGTGGGCGACGTTGACCCGGGCGCGCTGGTCTATCTGATGGAGCGCCGTCACCTCAATCCCGAGCAGCTGCAGAAGGTGATTCAGAAAGAGAGCGGTATGCTCGGCGTCACGGAAATCTCCAACGATATGCGCGAAATCGAGGCGGCGGTCAATGCCGGCAACGAGCGCGCGCGCCTTGGCCTGGAGATGTACGAGCAGCGCATCATCAAATACATCGGCGCCTATGCTGCCGAGATGGGCGGCGTCGACATCATCGTCTTCACGGGCGGTGTCGGCGAGAATCAGACGGGTCTGCGTGCCGACGTCTGCCGTCCGCTTGCCTTCATGGGCGTGGAAATCAACGAGCAGCTCAACGCCGGCATCCGCGGCACCGAGACTGTCATCTCTACCCCCGCCTCGAAGGTCATCGTGGCCGTGGTGCCCACCGACGAGGAGCTGACCATCGCCCGCGACACCCGCGACATCGTTAATAAGTTATAAGAAATTAGGAATGAGGAGTTAGGAATTATGCCTAAAGCCAGGCGCCTAAACGCCGGCAACTATCTCCTAATTCCTCATTCCTCATTCCCCCTTTTCCCTCTCCTTATCACATGAACAGATACATCAAACTCCTTGCCCTGATGGGCGTGCTGGCCGCGGGCCTCTTCGCCCTGGCCGGCTGCTCCGACAAGAAAGACGAGCCCACGCCCGGGCCCGACCCCGTCGAGCCCGTGAACACCACGGTGCTCGTTTATATGGCCGCTTCGAACTCGCTCGGCGTCCAGCTCAACGACAGTATGGACATCAAAGAGATGCAGCGCGCCGCCCGCGCCGGTCACCTCAACGGCGGCCGCCTGCTCATCTATCACGCCGGCTACAAGACGGCGCAGACGCTGAGCGAAATCACTGCCGACGGCAAAATTCGTCTCATCAAGGAATACGGCGCCGACGGCTTGACCTCGGTTCATGCCGCGCGCATGAAGCAGGTGCTCTCCGATGCCCGCGCCGAGGCGCCGTCGCGCAACTTCGGCCTGGTGCTGTGGAGTCACGGCGACGGCTGGCTGCAGAACGGCATCGACGACAAGACACTCCCTGGCCTTGACCAGGCGCCCGAAGACGGCGCCGCTGTGCTCGATGTGCCGAGTGTGGCCGGATGGGGCATGGAGAACTCGCGCAAGATGAAGGTGTCGACGCTGGCACGCACTCTCGAGCAGAGTCAGCCCATCGACTTCGTGTACTTCGACTGCTGCTACATGGCCTCCGTCGAGGTCGCATACGAGATGCGCCGCGCCACGCCCGTGATAGTCGGCTCGGTCATCGAGCTGCCCGCCGAGGGTATGCCCTACCACAAGACGCTCCAGCACTTGTTCCGCACCTCGTGGCCCGACCTTGAGGGCGCCGCCCGCGAGACGTTCTCGCACTTCGACGCCATGTTCGGCGAGGACCGAACCTGCTCGATGTCGGTCATCAACACGGCCGCCATGCGCGACCTTGCCGACGTGACGCGCAGGGTCTATGAGCGTTGCAACGTCTACCGGCCTCTCACCTACGAGCCCCAGGCGTTCATGACGTCCGGCAACTGCTCGTTCTACGACTTCGCCGACTATGTCCGCGCCCTCTGCGACGAGTGCGCCCCCGAGCTGCGCGAGGAGTGGGACGAGGCCTACGCCGCCGCCATTCCCTACTTCGACACAACACCTTATCTGTGGAGCCGCGTCAGCCTCAGCCGCAACAACGGCCTGTCCACCTACATCATGTCGAAGTCGAACAACGGCTTCGACCGCCAGTACGACACGCTGGAGTGGTACAAGGACGTGGCCTCGCATTTCGCTATCTGACGCCGCCCCGCGGTCTGAATCACTAAAACCGACTTCGCTATGACACTTCTTCAGGCGGCGCCCGCCGCACTCGACTCCATAAAGGGCCTGGCCCAAGAGATGGGCCTCAGCAAGAATATGCCCGTCGACGACTTCATCGACACCATCATCAAAAAGCTGGGCCACTTCGCCATCAACCTTGCCATCGCCGTCCTCGTCTTCTACGTGGGCAAGATGCTCATCAACTGGATTCACCGCGTGATGAAGAAGGTGTTCGTGCGCCGCAAGGTCGACGCCTCGCTGGCCACGTTCGTGCTGAGCATGGTCAAGATCGTGCTCTACTTCATGCTCATCGTCATCATCATCGGCATCCTGGGCATCGAGACGAGCTCGTTCATCGCGCTGTTCGCCTCGGCCGGCGTCGCCATCGGTATGGCGCTGTCGGGCACGCTCCAGAACTTTGCCGGCGGCGTGCTCATCCTTCTGCTCAAGCCCTACAAGGTCGGCGATTACATCGAGGCACAGGGCTTCTCGGGCACCGTGCGCGAGATTCAGATTTTCTCAACCATCATCACCACCCCCGACAACAAGAGCATCCTCATCCCCAACGGCGCGCTGAGCACCGGCTCCATCAACAACTGGAGCCGCGAGCAATACCGCCGCGTCGACTGGACCGTCTCCATCAGCTACGGTGACGACGTGGAGCGCGCCTCCGCCGTCATCCTCGCCATCCTCAACAGCGACCCCGCCATCCTCGGCCGCGACAACGCCGAGGAGAAGGCCGAGGAGAAAGTGCTCGAGGGCAATGCCGCTATCGAGTCGCAGGAGGAGATGCTCCTCCACGGCGTCAAGGCCGTCGACCTCACGCCCGTCGTCGTGCTCGAGAGCCTCGGCGCCAGCAGCGTCGACCTCAAAGTGCGCGCCTGGGTCAAGTCGGCCGACTACTGGGCCGTCTTCTACCGCATCAACGCCCGCATCTACCGCGAGCTCCCCGACGCCGCCGGTTGCTCCTTCCCCTTCCCGCAGATGGACGTCCATGTCGTCAAAGAGTGACATTTCCCCGAAAACCATGAACACAGAATCAGACAAACCCATGCAGCTGTCGGAGATAGCGCAGGCGTTCGAGGGAATCGAATCGACCAGCATGTCCGACTTCTACCTCCACGTGCGCTTCAACGGACGCGTCAACGAAGAGTGGCAGTACATCGGCAAACCGCGCCGCCTCAACTGCATCACCTTCGTCGTCGTGCGCCACGGCCAGCTCACCGCCGAAGTCGACCTTATCTCATACACCCTCCGCGCCAACACCCTGCTCATCATCAACCCCGGCTCGCTCTTCCGCATCAGCTCCGTCGACCCCGAACGCCTCGACACAACCCTGCTGTTCGTCTCCACCAAGTTCCTGCTCGACATCAACATCGACCTCAACGCGCTCAACATTCGCTCGCTCATCGAGAAACGCTCGCCGGCCGTGCGCCTCACCTCCGGCGAGATACAGAAGCTGCTGCGCTACTTCGACATGATGGAGCTCCATGCCCACGAGGAAATCACCATCTTCTCCATCAACGTGGCGCGATCGCTCTGCGCCGCCATCTTCTACGAGCTGCTGCAGATCAACTATATGCGCATCAACCGCCACGCCGACGAGATAGGGTCGACTCGGCGCCGCACAACCTATGTCCACGACTTCATGCGCCTCGTCCACTTCAATTACATGAACCACCGCACGCTCGCCTTCTATGCCGAGAAGCTGTTCATCTCGCCCAAATACCTGACCGTGCTCGTCAAAGAGGCCACGGGTCGTTCGGCGACAGAGTGGATCGACGAGTTCGTCATCATCGAGGCCAAGAACCTGCTTCGCTTCTCGGGCAAGAACATCCAGCAGGTCGCCTACGCGCTGAATTTCCCGAACCAGTCGTCGTTCGGCAAATACTTCAAGCGCCTCACCGGCATCTCGCCCATGGCCTACCAAAAAAGCTAATCCCCGGCGATGGGCCGGGGAGGCTGTGTGTGGGAACGCCCGCGTCAGAAATTTTTCTAATGCGTAACTACATTACGCTGCTCTGTGGAAGGGGCCCATTACCAGGGGTTTGGCAGCGCTACGCGCAGCCTGCACACCCTGGCTTCCCTAATGGACGACTCTGCCGTCCTCCCTACGCCGTCCTTTTCATCGAACAGATGAGGTTGGGGATAGAGGAGATTAAAGGAGGAGGGCGACGGCGTGGGCGGCGATGCCTTCGGAGCGGCCGGTGAAGCCGAGGCGCTCGGTGGTGGTCGCTTTCACGGAGACGCTGTCGACGGCGATGTCCAGGTCGGCGGCGATGTTCTCGCGCATGGCCGTGATGTGCGGCGCCATCTTGGGCTCCTGGGCGATGATGGTGACGTCGACGTTGCCGACACGGTATCCGCGGTCGCGCAACAGCGTGACGACGTGGCGCAGGAGCACGCGCGAGTCGGCACCGGCGTAGGCGGGGTCGGTGTCGGGGAAGAGGTGGCCGATGTCGCCGAGGGCGGCGGCGCCGAGCAGGGCGTCGCTGAGGGCGTGGAGGGCCACGTCGGCGTCGCTATGGCCCAGCAGGCCACGGTCATGGGGAATGTCTACTCCGCAGATGATGCACCGGCGTCCGGGGACGAGGCGGTGTACGTCGTATCCGCTGCCTATTCTCATGTTCTTGGTTTTGGTATTAAATCAGCAGCGGCGCCCGGGAAGGGGGCGCCGCGGCGGGGTTTGTTTAGCGTTTTTTCTTGCCGAAGAGGTTTTTGAGGCCGTCCATGTCGAAGGTGAGTGTGAAGCGCAGCGTCTGGTCGAGCGGCGAGGTCTGCGCGGTGGCCAGCATGTAGGAGGCGTCGAGGCGGACGACGTTCAGCGAGAAGCCGGCGCCGACGCCGAAGTACTGGCGGTTGCCCTTCATGGCGTTCTCGTAGAAGTAGCCGGCGCGCAGGAAGAACTGGTTGTTGTAGGAGTACTCGGCGCCGAGGCTCCACATTATCTCGCGAAGCTCTTCCTTGAAGCCGCCGGGGGCGTCGGAGAAGCTCTTGAAGATGCCGGTGATGGGCGACATGTTCTCCCAGTCTTCGACGGCGTCGAGGTAGGCCTGCTGGCCCTCGGTGGTGGAGGTGTCATAGTCTTTCTCGCGGGGACGCACGGGGACGAGGAGCTTGTTGGCGTCGAGGTTGATGGCGAGGTTGTGGTAGTCGGCGAGGGGGAAGGTGAACGATGTGCCGATGCGCAGGTTGGTGGGCAGGAAGGCGGGATAGTTGCCGTTGTCGTACGAGACCTTTGTACCGATGTTCGAGATGTTGTAACCCCATGCCCACTGGCACTCGCTGCGTCCGATGACGGGCCAGGTCTGGAAGTAACCGGAGATGTCGGCGGCGAAGGCCGAGGCGCCGGTGCTCTGGTTGCCGGCGTAGGAGTCGGAGAAGCCCAGGTCTGAGTAGATGTAACGGAAGACGACGCCCATGGAGTATTTCTCGGAGAGTTTGCGGGAGTAGCCGACGTCGACGGAGAGCTCGTAGGGGTTGAGGGTCTGGGTGGTGGCGCCGGAGGGGTCGTTGGTGTTCACTTCGCCGAGCGAGAAATAGCGCAGCGAAGCGGAGAGGGCCTGGTTGTCGCCGGAGCCGAGTTTGAAGTATCCGGAGACGTTGGCCAGGAAGATGTCGTTGACGAGTTTGCGCAGCCAGGGGGTGTAGCTGAGCGATACGCCGCCGGAGGAGTAGGCGAAGGCATACTTTGAGGGGTTCCAGAACTGGGAGTTGGCGTCGGGCTCGGTGGCGGCGCCGATGTCACCCATTGAAGCGCCTCGGGCATCGGGGGCGATGGACAGCGAGGTGACGCCCGTGGTGATGGGGTTGAATTCGGTGTCCTTGATGTCGCCGTCGGCAAAGGCAGCGGTTGCGGCCGTAAGGAAGGCCGTGGCGGCTATGTATCTTGAGATGTTGTTCATCCGGGTTTTGAAATGTGAGTTTGTTGAAGGAGAGTGTGGGGGTAAAAATAAAAGCGGCGCGGTTTGGGGGTGCGCCGCTTTTATTATAACGCATTTGGCGGTTTATTATTGTGCAGGGGATGCGGTTCAGCGGATTACGGTGAAGACGAGGGGCGCCGAGGAGAGGTAGCTGGTGCCGTTGCGGGCGATGAGGACGGCTGAGTAGCGGCCGTCGCGGACGTTCTTGTTGCGGGAGTCGCGGAGTTCCCAGCGATAGGGCAGGGAGGGTTCGGCGACGGAGAAGACGGTGTTGCCGTCGGCGTCGGTGATGAGCAGGCGTGAGCCGGCGGTCTCAAAGTCGGCGTCGGTGGTGAGTTCGATTGACGTGCGTGCCACGTCGGTGTCGGCGGTGAGGACAGCGGATGCCGAAGTGTTGCGCACCATGAACGAGATGGTGTGCTCGACGCTGTTGCCGAGGTTGTCCTTGACGATGAGAGTGAGCGAGTGGCCGCCGTCGGTGAGGTCGGTGACGGGAAGGCTGAGGGTGGCCGTGCCGTCGGCGTTCATGGTCAGGCACTGGTTGACGCCGGAGACGGGGTTGAGGTTGTCGAGGAGGACGCGCGAGCCGGCGCCGAGGACGTTGCCGGTGCTGAGGCCGCCGTCGCCGACGGTGATGTCAGCGTGGAGGGTGAACGACTCGGGCACGTCCGAACCGTTCTCATGGCCGTCGATGTAGAGACGGTCGATGACGGGGAGGGTCATGTCGCCGGGAAGCTCGGCTTTATCGGAGGCGTTGAGGATGAGGGCGTTGGAGTAGCCCATGCGGCCGTCGACGGGGTCGTCGTTGCTGACGGCGGTGACCATGATTCGTGAGGCGGCGCCGCCATAGTAGGCTTCGGGCATCACTACTGAGCCGGAGAAGCGGCCGTTGGTGACGGGCACGCGCACGGAGGTGAGGAGCGTCTCGTCGAGGGTGATTTCTTCTTTTTTGTCTTCTGAGTCTTTTACGATAGTGTTGACGGTGTGGGAAGCCTCGTAGAATTCGATGAGGGCCTTGCCGTTGAATGATGCGTCGACGGCGGAGGTGCCGTTGGCGGTGACATAGCCGGCGAATTCGACCTTGCTGCGTGCGGGGACGGTGACCGTAGCGCCTTCAGCGTCGCCGGGTTTGATGACCTCGGTGTTGTTGATGGTTGAGATGAAGGCGGTGTGGTGAGCGGCTACGGGGAGACGCAGAGCGGGGTCGCCGCAGAGGTTGTAGCACCAGGTGTTGCGCAGCTGCAGGCGCTCGCCGCCGGGCGAGGGCGATACGGAATAGGGGCGCAAGGCCTCCTGGTTGCCTTTCAGCCAGATGTCGCCGACGGTGGCGCCGGGAGCGGCGTTGGTGTAGACTTTGGCTATGGCCGTGTTAAGAATCTGATTCTGAACCATGTAGACCGAGCGGCAGGCGCCGCTGACAGCGATGGCGCCGCCATCGGCCTTGAAGAACATTTGCTCGCCGATGTTGCGGATGTTGCGGTCGAGGACGTAGGAGTCGCAGGTTGAGAGGTGGGCGTAGGGCTGGACGTTGTAGGAGGTGTTGTTGAGGACGTCAACGCCGTAGATGCCCTCGCGGGTGAAGTTCTGAGCGTTGCCGTGGCCGGTGAAGCTGAAAAATCCGACGCCGGTGCGCAGCGCTTCGGAGATGCGGCTCATGGCCATCTCGTTGAGGTCGTTCTTGCGCACAAATATCAGATTGTGAGGCTGGTAGACGGTGATGGGAGTCTCCTGGCGGAGCAGGTCGACGACCTCGAGCGACTGCTTGAGGTGCTGGTTCGAGTCGCCGTCGTCGCTGAAGGCGAGGGCGCGGCTGTAGGCATCGGGGGCGATGTCGGCGTTCATGTAGGCCAGGATTTTCTTGTTGACGACCATGGCGTCGGCGCCGTTGGAGGCGGGGATGCGGCCTACGGAGATGAGCGGAAGGGTCTTGTAGGCGTATGAGGCGCTGAAGTTGCTGTCGACATAACCGAAGTACGTGTCGGAGCTGTAGATCAGGTGCTGCTCGTACTTGTCCTCGGACTGGATCAGTCCGTCGGCGGCGAAGGCTGGGATGTTCTCGCGGCCGGTGTCGAGCTCTACGCCGAGGTTGTCGTAGATGCAGGGGCCGTAGAGGAGGAGATAGCGGAACTGGGTGCCGCCGGGTTTGGACTTGCTGCGGTCGTAGAACATCTTGGCGAGGCGGCGGATGCCCATGGCGGCGCGGTTGCCGTAGGAGAACTCATTGTAGACGGCGTCCTGGAGATAGACGTTCACCTTGAGGCCGTCCTTGGTGCGGTGGGCCTCGGCGAGTTCTTCGGCATAGGGACGCAGCTCGGCGGTGGTGATGATGACCATGTCGGGCGTCTCGTCGCCGTGGATGTTCTGGTTATCTACCTGTCCGGCGAACTCGGCTTCGGGGAAGACGCTGTTGATGGAGAAGGCGGCGATGCGGCCGGCCTGCTTGCGGTATTTCTGAGTGTCGGAGCCGGAATAGCTCAGGTTGTAGGCATAGGGGAAGAGGGCGCGAACCTCACCGGTGCTCGCGTCGGTGGTGGCGTCGAAGGGGCGCACCTCCGAGGGGTTGGTGACGTCGAGGATGCGCGCGTCGTTGTATTTGACGCCGCGGATGGCGAAGGTCTGCTGGGCGTTCTGAACCTTGGGGAAGTTCATCATCAGCACGCCGCCGTCGGGGACGATGTTCTCGCGCTCATAGTAGATGTACGAGCGGTCGTAGGCCATGAACTTGAGGTCGTCGCGCGAGGGCATCGTGCCGGTGAAGGTGTACTCGCCGTCAGCGACGGGTTCGCCGTCGGCCGAGCCCTTGAGGGAGACGTAGGTCTGCATGGGCGAGTAGTGGTAGCCCGAGTTGTAGGTGTTGTAGTAGAGCCAGCGGAGGTTGCCGTTGACGGTCTGGGTGAGACCGGGCGTCTCCCAGGTGAAGGGGGTGCCGGCTACGTCGGTGCCCATGCCGGTGAACATGGCGAGGGTCATCACTGCGGTGACGGTGTTGTCGTCGCTGTTCTTGAAGTCCTTGACCGGGAAGGTGACGCTAACCTTCTCGCCCTGGCTGACCTCGCGGTCAAGGTACTCGGTGCCGCCCTGACATTTGTTGAAGCGGTCGATGTCGGAGAACTCGACGCAGAGGCTGGTGCGCAGGGGCACGGAGCTGATGTTCTGATAGGGGATCGACTCGACGTTGTAGACGCCCGAGGGATAGGCGCGGTCGGTGAGCAGATAGTAGCTGTCCTTGGTGTAGTGGCCGCGCTGGGTGTCAATCTTGTAGTAGGCCTTGTTGTTGTCGGGGAGGCCGGTGATGACGGGGCGGTTGGCGGCGCCGTAGAAGACGACGCGGTCGGCGTTGTGCTCGAACCAGGTGGGGTAGATGTCGGTGTTCTCGCCCGAGCGGAACTCGTTGTGCTGGAGGGCGAACGGGCCGTAACCGAAGACCTTGACGGCCGTGGGGTCGCTGAAGCCCCATGAGCGCAGGTCGTCATAAGAAATCTGGCAGATGCCCTCGGCGGGCACTTTCACCTTCACCCAGTGGCCGGTGGCCAGGGCCGACGCGGCGGGGTGGGATATCGATGCGGCATAGACCGGAGCCGCGCACAGCAATGCGCCGCCGAGCACGGCAGCGGCAAGCACTTTTGCAAACTTGTGTGTTGAGTGGTTCATATCCTGACAGGAAGAGAAAATTAAGGGAAACACGCCGGAGCGGAAGCCCGGCTTTCCTTTTTTATCTGGTTTTGAATTTTAATGCTTGCGTTTGGCTTATATACACTTGAAAATCAGTGCGTTCGCAGAGTGGAACGTCGGGGATAGGGAAGGGGATGAGGAGCAGGTCGCCAGTTTTGACGGTGGCGAGGGCCGAGGCCGTGACCACCGCATCGTCGAGGCGTGCGAGCAGGTCGGCGGTGTCAAACGGGCCGAACACTTCGGGCTCGGCTCCGGCGCGCTCCAGGCGTGCCGAGAACTCGGCGGGGAGCGACGCGAGGGCAATGTCCGGGCCTTTCACCACGGCGCCGTCGCGAAGCCACTGCTCGGCGTCGGCGTCGGAGGCGGGATGGGCCGCGAGACACACATTATTATAATAGCGGCGGGCAAAACGTGCGCTGATGTTCTTGCCAAGGCGGTCGATGACGGCGGCCAGCCAAAAGGAGGCCTGCCAGCGGCGGTCCGTGTCGGGGACGAACCAGGGGTTGCCGCGGTAGACGACGGCCGAGTCCGGCGCCATCTCGATGGGCCGCGACTGAGAGTCAGCACCGTATGTCAGAGCCACGCACTTCATGTTCCGGGGTTGTAGAGGCGGTTGTACATCACCGCCAAGTGTGAGTAGATTGATGTGTTCTGGACGGCGACGCCGTCGCGGACACGGATTCGGCAGGGGGTGAAATTCCAGATGGCGCGCACGCCGGCGTCCATGATGGCGTCGGCGACGGTCTGGGCGTTCTCGACGGGCACGGTGACGGCGGCGATGGCCACCTCCCAGGTGCGGCAAATCTCGGCGAGGCGCTCCATGGGATAGACCGGGCGTGAGGCCACGACCGTGCCGATGAGCTGGGGATTGATGTCGAAGCCGGCCACGATGTCGAGGCCGTAGCGCTGGAGGCCGCGGTCGGCCATGAGCGCGGAGCCGAGCGAGCCCACGCCCACGATGATGCCGTTGTGGGGCTCGTCGAAGCCCAGGAACGAGCGCAGGGCCGTTTCGAGGGCGGCCACTTCGTAGCCGATGCGCGTCTTGCCGCGTATGTCCAGGAAACTCAGGTCTTTGGCGATCTGAGAGGCCTCCACGCCGACCTCGGCGGCTATGCGTGTCGACGAGACGTGCTCCACATGCTCATGGCGCAGGGTGGTCAGGAACGCCAGATACCAGGGCAGACGCCGCAGCGACGGCTCGGGCAGGTGGGCCCGGCGGGAGGGGATGTTGTTTGAGGCTTGGGAGCTCATTGTTTTCTGTTTCTGTATATTTTATTGAACGCGCGAGGGGTCAGTTTGCGGAGACGGCTATGCGGTGAGTCTCGGTGGAGTAGTTCTCGCCGTCCTCGGTGATTTCGGCTTTGTAGAGGTAGATGCCGCGAGGCACGCGCTTGCCGGAGCTGTCGCACAGGTCCCAGGTGACGGGCGTGGAGGTGAACAGGTCGCTGACACCCTTGACGGTCGACGACCATACGGGCGCGCCCAGGAGGTTGTAGACGTGTACGGTGACGGTGAGCATCTTGTCGGGACGGTCATGGCTGAGCAGGAAGTTGGCCTGCGTGGTGGCCGGGTTGGCGTCGGAGTAGACGTCATAAATCTTCGGCGCGAGAGCAGAGTTGACCTGGAAGGTGACGGTGCGTGTGGCCACATTGTCGGAGGTATCCCAGATGCGGAGCGTAAGCTCGTGGGGGCCGTCGGTGAGGTCCTCGAGCGGGTAGTTGATGGTGCCGGAGACAGAGCCGTCGGGGGCGGGAGTGTAATAGTCGGAGACGTTGTTATAGTGGTGCTTGCCGTCGACGGTGAGGCGCATCGAGTGGCCGATGCCGGAGGTTGAGAGGTTGATGCCCACGTTGTCGGAGACGGTGGCCATGACCATGGGCGAGGCGTTGACCATGCCGCCGTCCGTGAACGTGGGATGGTTGAGGCGCAGGTCGTCGATGCTCGGGGCGATGGTGTCGGGCTCCTCGACGTCGGCGATGCCGCTGATGAAGAAGTCGTGGCTGATGCCGATGGCCTCGCGCACCGAGCACGAGTCGTCGGGCTGGGCGTACATATTGATGGTCGCCGGACGATAGTTGTCGGAGATTTCGGCGGGGAGAGCCACGCGCAGCTCAAAGCGGCCGTTGCGCACGGGCGTGGAGCCGGCGAAGAGTTTGCCGCCCATCTCCTGGAAGGTGTAGGGCACGCCGTTCTTGCCGTTGCCGTGGGAGGTCGTCGAGCGTTCGGCGTCGAAGACGGTGGCTGTGAGAGTGCCGTTGAAGTTGGGGATGACGTTGCCGTCGGCATCGGTTACCGAGCCTTTGAAGAGGGCTATCTGATGGGCGCTGACGTTGGGGCGAGTGTAGCCCTCGCAGGGGGTGTCGCCGATGGAGTCGAGGCGCACCACGTTGTCGGGGATGGCCATGCGCATGGCGGGGTCGCCCATGAGCACATAGCGCAGGCGGTTGGTGTTGGAGACCTTGGTGGTGAAGTTGCCGTTGTCGTCCATGCCGCGGATGTCGTTCTTTGCGCGGCGGTATACGTCGCCGAGGGCACCGTAGCGCCCATCGTTCTCGCGGACGGCGAGCTGTCGGCCTACGGCGCCGCTGAACAGGCCGTTGTCGTAGATGTAGACGGGACGGGTGGCGCTGATGGCGGCGATGACGCCTCCGTAGCGCTCATGGAAGAGCAGCTCGCCGCCGCTGGTGACGTTCGAGTCCCAGCGCAGGAAGTCGCACGTGGCGGCATACATGATGGGCAGATGCTTGAGGTAGAGCGCGTTGAGGTCGTTGAAGGTGAGCTGGCCGTCGGCGGTGAGTGAGTGGTTGTTGGCGTGGCCGATGTAGACCCACAGCATTGTGCCCTCGTTGAGATGGCGAAACATCTCGGAGCGCGCCACGGGGTATTCGCCGCCGGTGTACTCGTAGGCGTCGATGTAGACCTTGTTGTGGAGGAACTGCTGGCGCGGGTCTTCCTTGAACTGTTCGGCCATGGTCTCGGACTGGCTCATGTGGATGGCGTTGTCGTCGTCGTCGGCCAGGAAGAGCACCTGGTTTTTCCAGGGCGATTTCTTACTCTTGTTGAGGTAGCCCTCGAGTTTGTCGACATAGGCGTTGGCCTGCGAGAGCGAGGAGACGGGGATGCGGCCGACGGCCACGCTCAGCTCGTCCCAGCCCTTGTTGGTGCCCTGGTTGTCCTCGAGCATGGCGAAGAAGTCGTCGGTGGTGAAGCCTTCGTTGTCGTTGAGGCTCTGGCGGATTGTGCCGCCCATCCAGTGGGGGATGGTGGGGGCGGCGTCCTTCATGACGGAGGTGTTGTGGCGGGGGTCGACGGTTCCGCGGGCCATGAGCAGGACGTAGCGCAGGGCCACGCCCTCGGCGTTGCCGCGGTCGTAGAGCATCTTCAGGAAGCGGCGGATGGCCAGGGGGTCGGCGCATCCGCTGCCGAACTCGTTGTAGACCTTGTTGACGTCCACGACATCGACCTTCAGCCCCTCGGCGCGGTGGATGTCGGCGATGCGGTCGGCGGCCGCCTTCCAGGCCTGCGGGGTGAGGATGACCATGTTTGCGCAGGGCATGGCGTGGAGGTCCTGGTTGGAGACTCGCTCCACGAAGGCGGGAGCGGGGAGCTTGACGCCGCTGTTCCAGGCGGCATAGCGGCGTGTGGCGCCGTAAGAGCCGGTCCACAGCGCGCGGCCGCCCTCGATGGCTGTCTGCACGCCCTTGATGTCGCGCGGGTCGGTGACGTCCCAGACGGTGAGGCCCTCCTTGGCGCCGTCGAGGCTCACGGCCGACGAGGTGACCGAGAAGCAGAGGTGGCCGTCAGAGACGGAGGTGTCGAGGCTGAGCTGGCGCATATAGTTGATGGCCAGATAGTTGAGCCAGGCGCCGTAGACGCTCGTGGAGGAAGAGTGTTCGATGTCGATGGTGAGGCGGTTGCCGCTGATGCCGGAGATGACGTGCTGGGCCACGCCCTCGGTGCCGTGGTAGTGGCTGTCCGAGCTGGTGGCGCCGATGATGTCCGTGCCGTTGCCCTCGAGCGGCGTGCCGTTGGCCGAGAACAGGAGCTGCGAGGACTGGGCGAGCGTGCGCGTCACGAACGAGCACTCCATGTTGATGTCCGTGCCGGCGACCATGCCGGGGATGTCAAAGGCGAAGGAGCGCTTGGGGGTGTAGCGGAAGTCCTCGCCCACCAGAAAGCCGCCTGACTCGCCGGGCGACACCTCGTCGGTCTCGTGCTGGAGACGCTCCTTGAACTGCGTCACCGGGTCGGTGGCGCCGGCCGTGCCGGTCATCTCCGGCTCGGGAACGGAGACGGAGTCGCTCTCGGTGACGAAGTAGTAGCCCGCGTTGGTGAAGAGGTTGGGCGTGGCGACGGAGACCGTGTTGGTGACGGGGCTCCACTCGTCCGGGCCGATTCCGTAGAAGACCACGCGGTTGCCCTCCACGACGGAGGTGACGGGCTGCAGGTCGTCCAGGAAGTTGGGGGCGGTGAGGGCATCGTCGGTGCGGAAGGCGCCGTAGCCGTAGACACGGACGCGGCTGAGGTCGCGGAATCCCCACGAGGAGAGCGTGGAGGCGGGGATGGCGTAGAGGCCGGTTTGGGGCACGCTCACCTTCACCCATCGGCCGGAGGCCAGGACGGATGATGCGGCATAGGTCTCGACGGGGAGGGCCGCTGCCGGCATGGCAGTGCCTAAGAGAGTGGTGACGAGGACTGCGACAGTCAGTAAGAGGTTATGTTTCTTCTGGATAATCATTGGTTTATGGCTCTATACAGAGTGAGGAGATTGATTTAGTCGGGCGGTGGCGCGCACGCGTGTGGCGCGCGTCGTATCAATATAAACGCGCGTATGCGCGTATTATTGTGTGTTCGCAGCCTTTTCGGGGTGATTTTCCGGAGCGGCGGGCGGCGCCGGTGCGGGCGCGGCGGGTGTGGCGGGCTGCTGTGCGGCGGAGTCGGCGGGGGCGCCCTGTGGGGGCAGGGCCCGGAGCGAGTCGGCGGGAGCGCTGACGGCGGCGGTGTCCGCGACGGCACGGCGCCTCCGCACAGGCTTTTGCACGGGGATGGACTCGAGCCATTTTCGGAACTCCTCGCGGGAGCCGTTGAAGGTGTTGACGTCGACGGGAGTGGGGATGCCGCGCACGCGCCCGGCGTGGCTGTGCTGCCACAGCTCGCGGCGGTCGCCCTTGGCGCCGGGGACCGACTCGGAGGCCAGCCACAGCTCGGCGTCGTCGAAGTTGCCGCGGATGTACGTGTCGTAGGTCTTGCCGTTGCAGTAGATCATCACGCGCAGCCCCTTGCGGCGCAGGAATCCGATCATGTCGCGCAGGCGTCCGACCACGCGGTAGTAGTCGGTCTTCGGATTGTTGGCCGTCTCGACGTCGATGACAAGAGGCAGGTCGACGGGGCGCCCGGAGACAGCCGAGAGGAAGTGGCGTCCCTGGCGCACGCCGCCGCGGTCGAAGCGGAAGAAGTGGTAGAAGCCCACTTTCAGCCCGGCCTCGACGGCGCGGTCGTAGTTGCGCACCATGCACGAGTCGATGTGGTCGATGCCCTCCGTGGCCTTGATGAGCACGAACTCCACGGAGTCGGCGGCGACGGCGCGGAAGTCGATGTCGCCGTTGTGGTGCGAGACGTCGATGCCCTTGACCGGGAAGCGGCTGCGGGGCACGGCCATGTCCATGGGCGGCTGGGGCGTGCCCGTCACCTTGTTCCAGACTTTGTGCAGGTCAGCGCGCATGAACCACAGGCCCATGCCCACCAGCGCCGCAGCGGCAACAGCCAATGCGGCGCCGACAATTATCTTGTTGCGCTGTACTTTGATTTTCACCGCCACAAATTTACGTCAATTTTTGCAAACGTGCAAATCCGCGCGCGTCCCGCCCCCTCCGGCGGGCTGTCGGGACCGGGCCTCAGCGGCGGCGGAAGAGCGGCGCGAGGCGGCGCCAGAGCGTGAACACCATGATGGCCCAGTCGAGATAGCTCAGGCCGGAGAGCAGGCGACCAAGCATGGTCGTCGGCCGCGCCTTGTTGGTCATCTTCAGCCGCAGCTCGTCGACATCGTCGCTCAGACGCGCGCGCTCAACCATTATGCGGGTGTTCACCACCGTGCGCTGATTGCGCAGTTGCTCGAGGGTGTAGCCCTCCCAGCGCTCAAGTCCGAATTTATTCTTCATGGCTGTCTTCTGTTTTTTCGAGTTCTTTTTCTACAGCGCGTTCGGCGGCGCGGGCCTCGGCCTCGGCGCGGTCGGCCATGGTGCAGACCATCTCCTTGCGCAGCTGAGCCTGGCGCACCCTCTCCTCCTCGGGCATCTCGACGAGCACGCGGCTGATGAAGCGCGCAATCGGGTCGATGAAGATGCGGCGGCGCCACAGAAAGGCCAGCAGGAGCAGCAGCATGTAGAAGGCGGCGATGATGAAATAGGCCAGGTAGGGCTCAATGCTCATCGCCAGCATGCGGCCGGCCGCCAGCGAGATGAACACCAGGCCCACGAGGCCCAGCGCCATCGCCACGGCATAGAAGGCCACGGCGGCAAGGATAATGGTGATTTTTTCTGTGGTTTTCAGGCGCAGGCTCTCGACATAGAGACCGCCAAGATGTTTCACACGGGTGAACATGTTGAGCAGTATTGACGCCGATGTATTCTCTTTCTTCTCAAACATGGTGATAATGCGCAGGGGTGGGGGAGGGGTGTAAGCTTTCTCTTTTTAAGTTTCTGTGATGAATTTATAGCGGGGGAGCGGCCGCGCGGGCCGGGAATCGGAGAGAAAACGGGCGCACGCGGCGCGCCGTTTCCTCTGTCCCTGCGATTCCGGATTTATTCCTTGATCTCTTTGTCGTCGTCAAGGTCGGCGGAGATCTTCTCCATGATCATTGCCAGCTCGTCTTCGCTGGTGGTGGCAGAGTCGAGCTTCTTCTGGAGGATGCTGCGCAGACGTGCGCGGAGGTCTTCTCCGCTTTCGGGGGCTAAAAGCAGTGCAGCAATAGCGCCGATGGCGGCGCCGCCGAGGAACAGATAGGCAGGTTTCATAATAGTGGGATGTGTTTAAAGTGGTTGATGTTAAGTTGATTAAGTCGGTGGAAACGGGGGGGTGCGCCGGGCCTCAGCCCAGCTCCTCGCGGGCCTCGCGGGCGATCTGGTCGGCCAGAGCCTCGAGACGGCGTGTGCGCAGGCCGGGATAGTGCGAGCGCAGGAAGTCTTTGATGTTTTCGCGGGTCTCCTTGCCGCGGCGCGGTGCCAGCAGAATGCCGGCGACGGCGCCGGCAGCGGCGATGGCCGTGAGAGTCAGAACAATATGAATGGGTTTCATGACAGTGGGAATGTGTTTTTGTGAGTTGTGATGTGTTCCTTTTCTTCGCTGTGCGAACGCCCGCGGCCCGGGGGCCAAGCGTTCAAAATACTAAACACGCGAGAGGGCGAAAAAGATTGATGGCACAGAATTTTTTTGAAAAAATTCGGAAAAAGTCCTTGATTAAAGAAAAAAATATCTATATTTGCGACTGAGAACACGCCTGTGGTCCTCACTCATGAACATAATGACACTGATACTCACCCCAAAAAACATAAAGTTATGAAGAAACATAATTTCTATGCCGGCCCCTCAATCCTGAGCCAGTACACCATCCGCAACACCGCGGAGGCCGTCCTCAACTTTGACAACATGGGCCTGTCGATCCTTGAAATTTCCCACCGCAGCAAACAGTTCCAGGCCGTCATCGACGAGGCCGACGCCCTGGTCAAAGAGCTCCTCGACATCCCCGAAGGCTACAGCGTGCTGTGGCTCGGCGGCGGCGCCTCGATGCAGTTCGCCATGGTGCCCATGAACCTGCTCGCAAAGAAAGCCGGATACCTCGACACCGGCGTCTGGGCCTCCAAAGCCATCAAAGAGGCCAAACTTTTCGGCGACGTCGACGTGGTCGCCTCCTCCAAAGACCGCAACTACACCTACATCCCCCGCGACTTCACCGTCCCGCAGGACTGCGACTATTTCCACTACACCTCCAACAACACCATCTACGGCACCGAGCTCCGCAAGGACCCCGACGCCGGCCGCGTGCGCCTCGTCGCCGACATGAGCTCCGACATCTTCTCGCGTAAGTTCGACGTCAGCAAGTATGACCTCATCTATGCCGGCGCCCAGAAGAACCTCGCCCCCTCCGGCGTCACCATTGTCATCGTCCGCAACGACGCCCTCGGCCACTCCGGCCGCGTCCTCCCCACCATGCTCAACTACGAGACCCACGTCAAGAAGGGCTCCATGTTCAACACGCCCCCCGTCCTCCCCATCTTCGCCGCGCTCCAGACCCTGCGCTGGTACAAAGAACAGGGCGGCGTCGAAGCCCTTGAGAAACGCGACCTCGCCAAAGCCGCCAAACTCTACGAGGCCATCGACTCGTCGCGCATGTTCGTGGCCACCGTCCCCAACCACGAAGACCGCTCCATCATGAACGTCTGCTTCGTCATGAAACCCGAGTATAAAGAACTCGAAGGCGCCTTCCTCGACTTCGCCGGCGAACACGGCATGGTCGGCGTCAAAGGCCACCGCGACGTCGGCGGCTTCCGCGCCAGCCTCTACAACGCCCTGCCCATGGAGAGCGTCGACGCCCTCATCGAGTGCATGCGTGAGTTCCAGGCCAAGTACTAATTAGTAGAAATGCAGAAAGTTATGAAAATACTCGTTGCAACAGAGAAACCCTTCGCGCCCGTAGCCGTCGAAGGCATACGCCGCGTCGCCGAGGAAGCCGGATTCACCCTTGAACTCCTCGAGAAATACACCGACCGCGCCCAGCTGCTCACCGCCGTCAGCGATGCCGACGCCCTCATCGTCCGCTCCGACAAAATCGGTGCCGACGTCTTCGCAGCCGCACCCCGCCTCAAAGTCGTCGTCCGCGCCGGCGCCGGTTACGACAACATCGACCTCGCCGCCGCCACAACGGCACCTCCGGCACCGAGCTCCGCGGCAAACGCCTCGGCATCCACGCCTTCGGACAGGTGGGCCGCAATGTCGCCCGCATCGCCAAAGGCTTCGAGATGACCGTCTCCGCCCTCGACCCCTACTGCCCCGACCAGGTCATGGAGTCTGCCGCCGTCGAACCCGTCCACGACCTGCGCAGCCTCTATGCCGACAACAACATCGTCTCGCTCCACATCCCCGCCACCGACGAGACACGCCGCAGCGTCGGCTACGACCTCATCACACTCCTTCCCAAGAACGGTGTCCTCATCAACACCGCCCGCAAGGAAGTCATTGACGAAGAAGGCCTTGACCGCGCCCTTGCCGACCGTCCCGACCTCAAATACGTCGCCGACATCCGCCCCGACAACGCCGACCTCCTCGCCGAGAAATATGCCGGCCGCGTCTTCTTCACCCCCAAGAAAATGGGCGCACAGACCGCCGAAGCCAACATCAACGCCGGCATCGCCGCCGCGCGCCAGTGCGTGGCCTTCCTCCGTGACGGCGTCGACCGCTTCCGCGTCAACAAATAACCGACCGCCCCGCCCAAAATGCCGGCGTCCATGTGGGAGAGACGGCGTCCTCGCCGTCACGAGAGCATAAGCCCGCGA
>SFOH01000031.1 GCA_004552485.1 Bacteroidales bacterium
AAAGAGCGCCGCGCCGAGACTCCTTCTGCGAGGATGGCTGCGGCGCGGCGCGGTTGTTATGAAGACAAGTCTTGAAATGTCGGGGTGTGGTGGGTTATTTCACCAGCACTTTTGTGTCGTTGACCAGGTAGAGGCCGGGCTCGGCGGGGATGTTGAGCGCGGCGCCGGTGAGTGTGGCGTTGTTGAGGACGGTGCCGTTGAGAGCGGATACGGTCACCGTGGTGCCTTCGGCGCCGCTGACGCGGATGATGCCTTTGCCGCCCTCGGCTTTGAAGGCCGTGGTGGCGTCAGAAGCGACAGACTCGGCGTCGGAGCCTTCAAACTTGTAGGCGATGGCGATGCCGCCCCAGCCGGTGGGCTTGGCCGACGAAACCTCGCCGAACTTGAAGACATTGTTGGCGCGGGCGAGGACGACGGCGCGGCCGTTCTTGGAGTCGAAAGCGGCGCCGTAGGAGGTGGGTACGCCGGCGCAGGTGGCAAGGCCGGTGTGCACGGGGTTGGCGAAGTCGGCGTCGAACTCGTCGAGGAAGAGGCCCTCTTTCATGACGTAGCCGTAGGCGTAGAGCTTATCCTTGTAGCCGAAGAGACCGGTGTAACCGCCGATGCTCAGGCTGTTGCAGTAGCCCTTTGCGGCAGCGCCCGTGGCGGTGTCGATGTTGAGGATGTAGCCTTCGAGCATGGTGCCGGTGCTGGCGCAGAGCTCGGTGCCGGAAGCGCCGGCGAAGCCGCCCGTCATGAGACCGGCCACGTAGAGATTGCCGCCGACCATCTCCAGGGCTTTGATCTGGGTGGTGTGCTTCTTGCTCTTGTTGGGAGTTGCGGCGACGATGCTGAGGTATTTGGCGGAGAGGTCGGCGGTGGAAACGGCGCCGCTGAGGATGTTGTCGAGAGTATTGGTGAACGTGGCCTCCTTGCCGTCGAGGACGACTTTTTGGCCCTCGGCGCCGCTGGCGTTGCCGACGAAGTAGAGCGTGCCGTCGGCGATGGTCATTGCAGCGATCTGGTCGCGGGTGTTCTCGCCGGAGAAGCGGGCGTGGGTGAGGTAGTTGCCGTTGTTGTCGAGCTTGATGAGGTATGTGCCGCCGGCAGCCTGCTGGGTGTCGCCGTTGTATGAGGCGATGTTGCGGGGCGAGAGGATGTAAGTGGCGTTCTTGTCGCCGGTGACAACCATGTTGGAGCGATAGTTGCCGGCGATGAAGATGTTGCCGTCGGCATCGAGGGCCATGGCGTAGGGAGTGACGCCGTCAGAGGTGAGCTTCGAGGAGTTGCCGGAAGTGGCGGCGGGGAGGGGAAGCTGGTCCTGGGCGATGGACTTGGCCCACCGGATGGCGCCCTCGGCGCTTACTTTCACGAGCACCTGATTGTAGACGTGGGCGGAGTGGTTGAAGTCGTACAGGGCAACTTCGGCGCCGGTGCCGTCAACGAGGGTGGGCACTTCGTAAGGGGCGTAATCGTTGACGCGGCCTTTGAGGAGAAGGTAGACGGAGCCGTCGGCGCCAACCTGCACGGCACCGTTGGCGGAGTCGAACTCGCCGAGCATCGAGGAGAGCGCCCAGGCTTTGGTGCCGTCGGCATTGTGCTTGATGACGAGCAGGTTGCGGTTCTCGGAGGTGGAGTTGGTGGGCGCTCCGGTGGCTACGGTTGCGCTGTTGAAGGAGATGGCGTCGTCGGCGGTCTTGGAGCCGAAGTGGTTGTGTGTGACGAACGAGCCGTCGGGGCATACAACGATGTGGCTTGAGGCGTCCTGCTGCAGGGGGCTGTCGATGAGGTAGTTCCACTCGTAGATGGGGGCAGCGGCCTGCGCGGCGGCTACGGCCAGCGAAAGAGTGAGGGCTGAAAGTAATGGTTTCTTCATAATGTGTTGGGAAATAGGATGTTATATTTGGTTAATGTTTTGCATGCAGTCCGGTCCTTGAATCGGATGTGCAAAATTATAACGATTTCTGAAAGCGTGAAATACTCATTTTTGAGTAATTTTTCGGGACGTAGGGTGGGGCTCGCGGCACGCATTTTACCTAAAATATCGTATTGTGCGCGAAGCGTAATAGGCGTAATTTTGCAGGTAGTAAAAAAGAGTAGTAACCAATCATTTATGCATATCCTCAGAAACATTATAATTACTTTGCTCACAGCCTTTTGCGGCTGCCTGACGGCAATGTCCGCCCCGACTGCGCCCAAGGACACGGCCAGGGCTGACAGCACAAAGGGCCGCAAGGTCGAGCAGCTGCGCGAGATTGTCGTGACAGCCAGCGAGGCGCGCGGCCTCACCTCCGGCAGCCGCATCGACCGTGCCGCTATGCAGCATCTCCAGCCCACCAGCTTCGCCGACCTCCTCGAGCTCATTCCCGGCAATGTCTCGAAGGACCCGGACATGGGCTCGGCCTCCACCATCACCCTGCGCGAGACGGGCGGCGTATCGGCCACGGGGCAGAAGACGGCCCTGGGTAACGACTACGCCATCACTTCGCTGGGCACATCGTTCGTGGTGGACGGCGCACCCGTCAACAACGACGCCAACCTGCAGTCGGTGCCCCTCAGCGGCGACTCGCCCTCGGACAAGCGCACGGTCGTGAACCGCGGCGTGGACATGCGCGCCCTCTCGACGGACAACATCGAGAGCGTGGAAGTGCTGCGCGGCATCCCCTCGGCCGAGTACGGCAACCTCACGTCAGGCGTGGTGAACATACGCCGCATCCGCCGCGCCACGCCGCTGACGGCACGTTTCAAGGCCGACCAGTATTCCAAACTCTTTTCGGCCGGTAAGGGCTTTAACACGGGCATCAACAAGGTCGTGAACGCCGACCTGGGATACCTCGACTCGAAGGTAGACCCCCGCGACAACCTCGAGAACTTCAAGCGCGTGAACGCCTCGCTGCGCACGTCGATGCAGTGGTTCGCTGCGCCCGCCAACTTCGACATGCGCCTGGCCCTCAACTTCAACACCACCGTCGACAATGCCAAGGCCGACCCCGATCTCAACTACCGCAAGGTTGACGAATTCAAGAGCACCGTCACCAACTGGAGCTTCAGCGGCGAATGGCGCCTCACGCTCAACCGCATCAACTGGCTGAAGAACATCACGCTCAACACTAATGTGAGCTACGAGAACGACCAGCTGACACGCCGCCGCCAGGTGGCGCCTCAGCGTGCCTCCGTGGCGCCCACGTCGATGAGCGCCGGCGTCCATGACGGTCAGTATCTCCTCGGCGAATACGTCGCCGACTTCCGCATGGACGGCAAGCCGGTGACCGTGTTCGTGAAAGCCAAGGGCGACGGCGCCGTGAGCTTCGGAACGCTCGCCCATAACTATAAACTCGGCGCGGACTGGAGCTTCTCGAAGAACTACGGCGACGGCCAGGTCTACGACCTGACGCGTCCGCTTTCGGCCTCGTGGACCACGCGCCCGCGCAAGTTCAGCGACATCCCCGCCATGAACACCGTTTCGGCATTCCTCGAGGACAACATCACCTTACTCCTGTCCAAAGGCCACAGCGTGGAGGCCCAGCTCGGCCTGCGCTCCATCCAGCTCGTCGGCCTGGACAAAGCCTACGACCTCAACGGCAAGCCTTACCTCGACCCGCGCTTCAATGTGATGTGGCACCTGCCCGACCTCAACCGCGGCGGACACCCCGTGATGCTCACCCTGGCCGGCGGATGGGGCCTGTCAACGCGTATGCCTACAGCCGATTACCTCTTCCCGCAGCTCGTATACAACGACATCACCGAGCTGAACTATTACAACACCACCGACCCCATGAACCTCAGCCGCATCGTGCTGCGAACATACATCGACAACCCCGCCAACTACGGCCTCCGTCCCGCCCGCAACCGCAAGTGGGAGGTGCGCCTGGGCCTGGAGAGCGGCGGCTGGCGACTCTCCGCGACATACTTTCAGGAACGCCTCACCGACGGCTTCCGCTATTCGGCCTTCTATCAGTCCTACGCCTTCCGTCAGTACGATGCCACGGCCATTAACCCCACGGGACTGACGGCGCCTCCCGACATCGCCACGCTGCCCTACACCGACACCAAGCGCCTCGACGGTTATTCGCGCGTCACCAACGGCTCGAAGATTGAGAAGCGCGGCGTGGAGTTCACTCTCAACACTCCGCGTTGGCGCGCCATCGGCACCCGCCTCATCGTCACCGGCGCATGGTTCCGCTCGCTCTACTCCAACTCGCAGATGCTCTTTCGCACCGTCAGCGACGTCGTGGGCGACACCCCCGTCTCCAACCGCTACGTCGGTCTATACGACACCAACGACGGCCGCGTAAACAGCCAGCTGAACACCAACTTCACCTTCGACACGCAGGTGCCGCGCTGGGGACTGGTGTTCACAACCTCGGTACAGTGTATGTGGTATGTTCGCACACGCCGCCTCGCCGAGAACGGCACGCCCGCGCAGTATCTCAGCGTGGACGACGGCCAGCTGCATCCATTCACCCCGGCCGATGCCACGGACGTTATGCGCCAGTATCTCGTGCGCACCTACAACCCGCAGAGTTTCGAAACGCAGACCGTTCCCACAGCCCTCTACCTCAATCTCAAGGCCTCGAAGAAGATTGGCCGAGTGCTTACCGTCTCCGCCTTCGTCAACCGCATCCTCGACTATCTGCCCTCCTATCAGAGCAATGGCCTGACCGTGCGCCGCTTCTCCGACGCCTACTTCGGCATGGAGGTGAATCTCACCATCTGACAACAACAAAAACGACACATATATAAAAGGTATGAACAGAATCAAAAATCTTGCGGCAGTGCTGGTGGCCGGTATGACCCTGCTGACCGCGGCCTGCTCCGACAGCCCAGGCTCGGGTAACGCCCCGGATGTCGCCGCCGCCATCACCGTTGAACGTCCCGCCGGCATGGAAGACGCCACCGTGACTTCGGAATCGCTCACGCTCACAAATGTGAACACCGGCATTGTCTCCACCTTCGGCTCGCTCAGCAACGTCAGCGTGGAGCCCGGCCTCTACGACTTGCGCTATGAGGCGCAGCTGACGCTGGCAAACGGCGCACACGCCCTCATGCATGCCGCCCGGACTTCCGTGACCATCTCCGAAGGCGCGGCGCCGATTGTGCTCGAGGCTTATGCCAACATCGAGAACGACGACCTCATCATCGCCGAGGTCTTCTTCACCGGCACCATCCAGCGCTCCGGCAACGACTATCACGGCGACGACTACATCAAGCTCTACAACAACACCGACCATGTCATTTACGCAGACGGAATCACCATCTTCGAGACAAAGTTCACCACCACGCAGAAATATGAGCACACGCCCGACATTATGGGTGAGGCCATGAACGTGCAGGCGCTCTACACCGTTCCCGGCAGCGGTACCGACCATCCCGTGCAGCCCGGCGAATACTTCCTCATCGCCGACACGGGCATCGACCACCGCGTGGCCAATCCCAACTCGTTCGACCTGCGTCATGCCGACTTCGAGTGGTACGACGTGTCGACCAAGCCCGGAAACCTGGACATCGACGGCCCGGACGTGCCCAACATGGACAAATGGTACTGCTACACGCTCTCCTACTGGATGCTCCACAACCGCGGCTTCAAGGCCTTCGGCATTGCCCGCATCCCCGTCGACTGCGACACGTATCTGACTGAGTATAAGTATCATTACGACTACACGTTGGTGACCGTGGCCGGCACCTTCCCCATGACGGCCGACGCCTACCGCCTGCCCAACGAGTGGATTGTCGACGTGGTCAACTGCTCCGTGCAGTCGCTATACGCGTGGAACCTCTGCGCGCCGGCCCTCGACAGCGGCTGGACATACTGCGGCACCGTCGACAAGGACAAGACGCGCTTCTTCCACAGCGTGCGCCGCAAGCTGCTGCGCATCGCCGACGACGGCCGCGTAATCCTCAAGGACACCAACAACTCGACCGACGACTTCAACCCCGGCGTCGTTGCCTCCGAGATAGAGCTGCAGGGTACGGCCATGGATGTGGACGGAACGCCCTGCACCCAAGTGACTTATGACGGCGTGAGGCCGGTGAAGAAATGAGCACGGCAGCGATAGCGGCCGCGCTGGCCGTGGCCATCAGTCCGGCTGATAGCCTGATGTGGCAGGTGCCGGGGCAGGCGTTCGAGAATCCGGCAGTGAGGCAGTGGATGCTTCCGCACAGCTCGTCGAGCGTGGGCCTCACCGCCCGCGACGACCACCGCAACGGCGAGGCCGTGGCGATGATGGGCACGGGCGAATCTGCCTGGGGCGTCGACGCGCGCAGCTTCATTAAGGCCGGGCTGTCGACAGTGTGGGGCACGGCTCAGTATGACAACGGCCGGCAGACCGGGCGCATCACTTGCGAGACGTCCGAGCCGGAGATGGTCTACCCCTATTTCACGGTCGACACCGTCGGCGGCCCGCTGCGCATGGAGCACTATGCCTTCAGCGGCGGTTATGCCACGACCGCCGGCACCGATTCGCGCCTTGCATGGGGCGTGAGCGGCGGCTACCGCGCCGGCCTCTATTACCGCGCCACCGATCCGCGTCCACGCAACACCACCGGCCTGCTCAACATCACAGCCGGCATCGGCTACCGCCTCTTCGGCGATTATTACGGCGCCGTTTCCGCCCGCTACAGCAAATATAAGCAGAGCAATGACATCGACTTCAAGAGTCAGATGGGCGTGGAGAAAATCTACCACTACACCGGCCTGGGCCAACACTACGTGCGCTTCGCCGGCGTGGGCTACGATAACGACTACTCCGGCCACGAATGGCAGGGTCAGCTGACGCTCTATCCCTCCGCCGGCCGCGGCTTCTCGGCGTCGGCGGCGCTGAGCCGTTACAGCGTCACGAAGATTCTCACCGAGCTCAACAAGCTGCCGCTGGCCAAGGCCGTTCAGTGGCGGTTTCGCGGACAGGCCGCATGGGTCGGCCGCGTCATCGGTGTGAGCTTTGACGCCGACGTGTGGCGCCGCCGTGGCTATGAGAACATCTTCGGCGACGCCTCCTCGGGCATCTATCCGCACATCGGCCGCTACCACCGGTTCAGCCACTGCGGCTATGTCTTCCGCGCCGGTGCCCTGGCCGAGCTCCACCCGCGGACTGCCACGCTCCTGAACCTCGGCGCCACGGCGGGACTCACCCGCAATGAGTTCTGCTACATGACGCCGCCGGAGACACGCCGCGCCGACGCTGCCCTCGTGCAGGCGTTGGCACGCATCACCATGCCATTTGCCGGGCGCTGGCGGCTCGGCCTGGGCGCAACATATCAGGGCTATCTCGCTTTTGACAAGCTCGATATCGACAACATCTACGGCCGCAACGTGCAGCGCCTCGGCGCCGATGCCTTGCTGTCAATGGCCCTCAACGCCAAGCTCACGCTGCGCCTCGCCGCCATGTACGCCCACACCGACTACGGCGCCGGCGTACGTGGGAACAGCATGGCCTGTTCGCTGGCTGTCGTTTTCTAACCTCTTGAAACGCAAATAAATATAATCATAAACCATAATCAATAAGTGATGAAGATTTTACGTTACTTTTGCGCGGCCGCGCTGGCGATGACGCTGGCTCTGTCCGCGCAGGCAAAGCTCAGAGAGCTTCCCGCCGACCCGGAGGTGCGCATCGGCACGCTCCCCAACGGCCTGACCTATTACCTCCGCCACAATGACACTCCCAAGAACCAGGTCGACTTCTACCTGGCTCAGAAGGTGGGCTCCGTCAACGAAACGGAGGAGCAGCGCGGCCTGGCCCACTTCCTCGAGCACATGTGCTTCAACGGCACCAAACACTTCCCCGGCAACACGGTAATCAGCTACCTCGAAAGCCTGGGCGTGAAATTCGGCGCCAACCTCAATGCCTACACCTCCACCGACCAGACCGTCTACAACATCTGCCGCGTGCCTGCCGCGCGTCAGTCGGCCCTCGACTCATGCCTGCTCATCCTGCGCGACTGGAGCCATGACCTGCGCCTCGACGGCAAGGACATCGACGAGGAGCGCGGCGTGATTGTCAGCGAATGGCGCCAGCGCAACGGTTCTGCCAACAACCGCCTCCTTGAGAAGGCCGCCCCGGAAATCTACGGCGACTGCATCTACGGCCACCGTCTGCCCATCGGTCTGATGTCGGTGGTCGAGAATTTCCCGCACAAGACTCTTCGTGAGTATTACAAGAAATGGTATCACCCCGTGAATCAGGCCGTTATCGTCGTGGGCGACATCGACCTCGACCGCACTGAGGCCGAGATTCAGAAGCTGTGGGGCGACATCAAACCCGCCGAGCCCGGCACCGTCGCTCAGCCCGTTATAGTGTCCGCCAATGCCCGTCCCATCGCCACCGTGCAGTCCGACCCCGAGCAGCAGATGCCCATGGTGACGCTCTACATCAAGCACGCCGATGTGGCCGACTCGCTGGAGAACACCATCGAGGAACTGCGTCGCGCAACGGTCATCCACCTGGTCAACACCATGCTCGTCGACCGCCTCGACAACCTTGAGCAGCGCCCCGATGCGCCCGTCGCTAACATCGGCATCGGCGATATGAATTTCCTCATGGCACGCACCCAGCCCGCCCTGCTCGTGCGCGGTCAGGCCAAGCCCGGCCGCGAGACCGAGGCCGTCAGCGGCTTTGCCGAGATTCTCAAGCAGGCCGCCAAACACGGCTTCACGGAGACCGAGCTCAAACGCGCGAAAATCGACGCCATGGGCAAACTCGAGAACGAATATGCCAACCGCGCGTCGGTCACCAACACCGACTATGCCCGCCGCTACGTCAACCTCTTCCTCGAGGGCGGCGCCAACCCCTCCGCCGAGCAGTACTATAAGATGATGAAGGGCGTGATCGGTCGCACCACGCTCGCGAATGTCAACGCCTACGTCCGTGAAATTGTGACACCCGACGACGCCAACGTCGTGCTGATTGCCTATGTCCCCTCAGGCTCCAAGCTCACCAAGGATGACCTCGTCAAGGCCTACACCGGCGTTGACCGGGACGCCCTCGCCGCATACGTCGACGAAGATGTCACCGGCTCGCTCATGGACAAGTTGCCCGAGCCCGGCACCATCGTCAAGGAAGAGACCGTCGACGCCTTCGGCTCGAAAGTGTGGACCCTCAGCAACGGCGTGCGCGTGCACCTTCGCCACAACGCGAAGAAGGCCGACCAGGTGCTCATCCAGGGCTACAGCGAGGGCGGAATGTCCATCGGCTACGACCCCAAGCTCGGTCCCGAATACCGCCTCATGGAGCACGCTCTGCCCGTCTGCGCCGTCGGCCCTTACACCCAGAGCCGCCTGCGCAAGATGCTGGCCGGCAAGACCCTGCGCCACGACATCAAGATTGAGGAAATGCGCGAGAGCATGGGCGTGGCAACCACTCCCGCCGACCTCGAGACAGCCATGCAGCTCATCTATCTCAAGGCCACCGACCTGCGCAAAGACACCATCGCCTACCGCAACATGGTCGAGAACCGCCGCCTCAAACTCTCCTCGACAAACACCAACCCCACGTTCATCATGGGCGACAGCATCCACTCGAACGTCTTCAACCACCATCCCTTCGGCGAAAAGCTCTCGCTGGCCGACCTCGACTCAGTCTCTTACGACCGCATCATGAACATCTACCGCGACCGCTTCGGCGACATGAGCGACTTCACCTTCTACATCACCGGCAACTTCGACGAAGACTCGCTGCGCAACCTTGCCACGCGCTACCTCGCCGCCCTCCCCAGCCACGGACGCGTTGAGCATCAGCAGGACTGCGGCTATCGCTACATGAGCGGCCGCGTGCACAAGCGTTTCACCTGCCCCATGGAGACTCCCCAGTCAATCTGCTACACCTTCTACCACTATCCCTGCGACTACAACGTGCAGAACCTCGTGGCCGGACACATGCTCGGAACCCTCGTCGCCAACAGCCTGCGCGAGGACATACGCGAGAAACGCGGCTGGACCTACGGCGTGAAATCGCACATCGGCCTCACCGGCGCCATGAACGGACAGGACCCCTCGCGCATGATTATGCCCGTCTACATCCGCGTGTCGCCCGAGAACGCCACCGCCACCTTCCAAGCCGTTACCGACGGTGTGGACGCCTTTGCCGACGCCGCCAACATCTCTGCCGAAGACATCGCCAAAGTGCAGCAGAACATGCTCAAAGACTACGCCGACAGCGGCGACGACAATGCCTACTGGATTTCAGTAATGTACGCCCTCGACCGCTACGGCGAAGACTTCCGCACCGGCTACGAAGCCGCCGTCAAGGCCCAGACGCCCGCCACCCTCTCCGCCTTCGCCCGCCGCCATCTCCTCCCCGCCTCCCGCATCCAGCTCGAAATGAGCCCCGAATAACCCCGTCACCCCTCTCACGAGCGCCCCGTCAGCCACCCCGGTTGACGGGGCGTTTTCACGTATGCGCCCGCCAACATCCCCCAACGAAAATGTGTTATTAATTTAAGATACAGCGAAATAAAGACACAAATATTTGCCGTATTCAGAATTTATTCGTAGATTTGCAGACCATCATAAAAGCCGATAAGAATGAACGCCTTAAAAAACAAGCCACTGAAGGTGAAGAAAACTTCTCCCATCGGGACCGCAAAGGATTCCGACGCTAACGGCCATGCTATCAAGCTGAAAGGCATAACAGATGCTGAGCGTCAGAAACTCAGAATCCCGTCATACACATATCTGCTTCCGTGACATCTCATCCCGAATTTTATAAACCCACACTGATAATGCGAAGCAAAGACCCATCTCTGCTTCGCATTACTGATTTATGGTCTTTCCGCTTCACCAAAAGCCATAAGCGCTACATTGTTGAAGTCGAAGGCTTTGAGCATGAATTCTATGGCATCAAATTCTACTGGAAAGGCGTTGAGAAAAGCAAAAACAGATATTCCTTGCTTACCAATGACTATGAACCCAGAACAATTATACGCAGTTGCATCGAAGTCATGCTGGAATACTACAGAAAAGATCCACTTGTATCATTCGGGTTTGTAGCAGCGCCAGATTTGGAAAGAGATATAAAAGGGAAAAAGCTTGATCCGGCGGCCGGTAGCCGCAGATTCAGGTTCTACCAACGAATGATGATTAACTTGTTCGGTCCCAAAACGTTCTATCAGGCATCAGATACAACGAATACCATCTATCTGATGATTAATATGGAGCAACTCGAATCCGGCGCTGTTACTTTTAAGGATATCGAGAATCGGTTGAATCAGACTTATGAAGGGACCTATGTCGTAGATGACCCCCCCGGTTAACTTTAGAACAGACACTTCTACAAATAGAAGCCGTTTACATATTGAGAAGACAAGGGTGACCCATGAAACCGAGTGTGACCCGTTTTTATACCACAGGTTATTATATAATAAGTGGCTATAAATCGTTGATTTATAGCCACTTGCGTGGTGTCGGGGTGACAGGATTCGAACCTGCGACCACCTGGTCCCAAACCAGGTGCGCTACCGGACTGCGCTACGCCCCGCCGTGTTTCGTGCCTGCAAAATTACAAACATTTTCTGAATTATGCAAATGCGTTTGTCTACTGCAACATACTGCAACATGGTGGCCATGAGGCTACGGGTCAGCGGCGATGCATGTGGTGCATTAGGTGCGTGGAGAAGGGGCGGCGGCCGATGTCGCGGAAGCCGAGGCGCTCGTAGAGGGCATGGGCACGCGGATTGCCGGGGTCGCAGAGGAGTCCCAGGGGCTTGGCGACGGAGGCATGGTGGCGGGCGGCGGCTTCGATGAGCAGTGCGCCCAGGCCGTGGCCTCGGTATTCGGGGAAGACGGCCAGCGAGTCGAGGTAGATTTCTCCGGGTTCAGTCTCGTCGGCGAGTTCCGCCTCGTTGATGTACCAGTTGAGGATGTCGCGTGCGGCGGCGATGAAGGCGCGGCGCAGTTCGTGGAGGCGCGCGCCGTCGTAGCTGACGAGGATGCCGGCCGTGGTGCCGTCTTCGGCTTCGGCCACGAGGGTGTTGTTCCAGCTGTACTGGGCGTTGTCGGAGGCGGCGAGCTCGGTGAAGAGGCGGTCAACCAGGGGCAGGCGCGCGGGATCTCCGCCGACCATGTCGAGCGGCAGTTCTGCGCCTAAGGCCATCACCACGCCGCGGCCTATTGCCGGGGCATCCTCACGCCGCGCGGGTCGTATCGTAAACTTTTCCATAAGTGTTTATGTCGTTAAAATAAGGGGAAGTGCTGAGACTCGGCCACAACGATGCGGCCTGCCTTTTCTTCTGCAAAGATAGCACTTTTTCTCCGGAAAATGCCGCAAACCGCGCTCAAAAAGCCGTTTCTTTACAATGTTTAAGGCACGGATGCCCGAAGTTAACATAAGTTTATAGCCGCTATCTCGGAAATTTTTCGTACCTTTGCATCGGAAAATACCCATTAATTTTCATCACCTTTTACATTATCATCGAAATGACCCTTGACAAAGCTCTCTTTATCTCTCAGGAGATAACGCCATATCTGCACGCTTCGCCGCTGGCAACGCTGTGCCGCGACCTGCCCCAGTCCATCCAGGAAAAAGGCACGGAGATACGCACATTCATGCCCAAATACGGTGCCATCAACGAGCGACGTAACCAGCTCCACGAGGTGATTCGCCTGTCGGGTCTCAATATCGTAATCGACGACAACGACCATCCTCTGATCATCAAGGTGGCCACCCTCCAGCCCTCGCGCATGCAGGTCTACTTCATCGACAACGACGACTATTTCTCGCGCAGCGGCGCCGGTGCCGGCCTCGAGACTGAGACACATCCCGCCGACAACGACGAACGTATCATGTTCTTCGCGCGCGGCGTCATCGAGACGGTGAAGAAGCTGCGCTGGGTGCCCAAGGTGGTGCACTGCACGGGCTGGGCAACGGCTCTTGCGCCTCTCTACATCCGCCGCAAGTATGCCGACGACCCCACGCTTAAGAACGTGAAGATAGTGTTCTCCGTCTATCCCGGCGAGCCCGTCGAGGTTCTCAACTCCAGGATGGTGGACAAACTCAAGCAGGACGGATTTGCCGACGAAGACATCGCCGCTCTGAGCGAGGCCGCCTCCATTGACGCAGCCGCCCTCTCTCGTCAGGCCATCGACTATGCCGACGGCGTGGTGGCCGCAACCGCTGACGCCGACCCCGCGCTGATCGAGTATGCACGCGCCAAAGGCAAACCCGTCATGGATTTCCCCGGCGACGAGAACTATGCCGACGCCTACATCAACTTCTATAACACTCTCCCTGAATAACGTTCCCGCTGCCGCCTCCGCCGGTAGCCCCTCATCACTCATTCCTCTGAAAAGACAATGAAAAAGACAAGATACAAGGCCGCTATGAAATGCGCCGCCGCCGCCGCCCTCACCCTCATGGCAATGGCTCCGATGGTGAGCTGCAACGATGACTCGACCATCGGCGGCTCGCTGGTGAGCGACTCCCTCGAAGTGGTCATCGACTCATCGTTCACCGTCACCGGCCACACTATCGCCGCCGACCCCATCCTCTCGCGCACGACCATGCAGCTCCTGGGCAGCGTCGACGTCCCCGGCTTCGGAACGCTCAGCTCCGACTTCGTCACCCAATTCATGCCCGCCAACGCCATCGACACCGCCGGCATCACCGCCGCACAGATCGACTCGCTGCGCATGTTCATGGTCATGAACCTCGGCGCCTACACCGGCGACTCCATCGCCCCCATGGGCCTCGGCGTCTATCGCCTCACCGACGAGCTGGAGACACCCATCTACAGCACCTTCAACGTCGCCGGCAAGTACGACCCCAACGCCCTCGCCAAGAAGATTTACAGCTACACCGTCATGGGCGACGCCGACTCGCTGAAGACCGCCAAATACCGCCAGATTATCGTCAATCTGCCCGTATCGCTGGGCCGCGAGCTGTTCTCGGCCTACGTCGCCAACCCTGCCAACTACAGCACCCCCACCGCCTTTGCCTCCAACGTCTTCAAAGGCATCTATGTGAAGACCACCTACGGCAGCGGACGTCTCTCGCGTATCGAGCAGACAACAATGCGCATGTACTATCACACCACCGTCAAGGACTCCCTCGGCCGTGACAGCATCTTGCGCTACGTCGGCAACTACTTCGCCGTCACCCCCGAAATCATCACCAACAACAACATCAAGCTCGACATGGCGCAGAGCCTCAAAGACCGCGCCTCACAGGGTCAGACACTCATTGTGGCACCCTCGGGCTACAACGCCCAGCTCACGTTCCCCACGCGCGAGATAATCTCACGCTACAAGAACAACATCACCAACCTTGGCGTCATCAACCTCCTCACCTTCACCCTCCCCGCCATCGAGATTGCCAACGACCACGGCATCACGCCGCCGCCCACGCTGCTGCTCATTCAGAAGAGTAAGTTCGCCGAGTTCTTCCGCGACAACAAGCTGACCGACTCCAAGACCAGCTTCTATGCCAACTATAACGAGAACACCAAGACCTACACCTTCAGCGGCATGCGCGACTATCTCATCGACATGATGAACCAGGAGCAAATCACCGACGACGACTGCACATTCTACATCGTTCCCGTTGACGTGGTCACCGAGACGAACACCGACAGTTACTACGGCAGCACCTCCACCGTTGTCAAAGCCATCAACCCCTACGTGACGACCCCCGTGATGGTGCAGCTCGACCTCTCCAAAGCCCGCGTCACCCTCACCTACACCAAGCAGTCCCTGCTCTAACCTTCCTCCCCACACGCATTATCATCCCCCCTCCCATACACCGCGCCCCGGCCTCTCTACGACGCCGGGGCGTTTTGCATCATCATTGGTCAACGGAGCTGGATGCCACCAGGCCTGTATTCGGTTTTATTGCTGTCCGATAAAAGTTGAAAATACCATTAAAAGCATGACTTGGCTGCTGATTCACAAGCGATTGATTTTGAAGCCCCAAAATCTTGCTCAGACTTCAGTCGCCTAATCTGCGACTGGGAACGCCGGCGTAGCTGGCGATTAGTGTAGCCGCGGGTCCAGCTGCGCAGAGCGCTGCCGACCCGCGGTTACGCCCCCCCTACTGAGCGCACCGCGTGGCGGTGCGTTAGATAAAATCCCTAACGCACGCGCTACGCGGTGCATTCCTGTAAAGCCCACATTACCAGGGGTTTGCAGCGCTAACGCGCAGCTGAACCCCTACACTAATCGCCCGCTCTGCGGGCGTTCCCAGCCACAGAATGACCCATAGCATCGTAACTCATAACTGAGAGGAAGCCATACCCGCAGATTTATGCCTTGTGTCCTTTGAAAGGCTAAACGAAGAGTGCTCTGTTCTGCTCGCCTTTTATCGGACAGCAATAATTCGGTTAAGAGGCCGGGCATTCGTGTTATTCCACTTCGTTGCCGTAGCGATCAATGTAGAATCTGCGGCCGTAGGCTGTTACGTGGCATTTCCCGTTGACGAAGCCCCAGGCGTCGTCATATATGGCCGGAATAACAACTCTGCCGGTTTTGTCGATAAAGCCATATTTGCCTTTTATTTCCACCTTTGCCAGGTCTTTATTGAATTCCCATGCGTTGTCAAATCTGGCGGATATTACAAGGTTGCCGGTCTTGTCAATATAGCCCCATCTGCCCTTGATTTGCACCAATGCCAAGCCATTCTTGAAAAAACCGGCATTGTCATATTTTGCGGGGACAACGATGGCGCCGTTTTTGTCAATGTGTCCGTATTTTCCATTGATTATCACCTGCGCAAGACCCTCACTAAATTCACCAGCCCAGTCGTATTGTGCGGGGATGACAACGTTGTTGTTGTGTTTAAAGCCCCATTTTTTAGTAGATGAGTTCTGAAATATCTCGTAATTCTTAGTTATGTCAACGTCTGCGACAGTGGGATTGTTGGCAGATGATGCGGAGGGCTGTGGGGCCTGGAGGGTGAGGACGTAGGTGAGGCCGGAGCGGAGAGGCTCGGGAAAGTAGTACATGAGAGGGAGGAAGGAGCGGGAGAGAATCTGGAACTGTTTGGTGCCCTCGGTGAGGTAGACCCAGTATTCGCCGGGATTCTCCACGGGTTCGCCGATGAGGTTGCCTTTGAAGGCGACGCCGTCGGCCACGACCTGCACTTTGACGACGGCGCATTTCACGCCGTGAAGGTCGAGGCGCGAGTGTTGTCGGGCGGTTACGTCCATGGGTTCGGCCGAGAAGCTGCGCACGACGGCGTCCTGGGCGGTGGCTACTCCGGTGCCGAGCAGTGTGAGCAGGAGTATGAGGATGAGTTTTTTCATGTGGGAATGTAGACGTTGGGATTGGTTATGCAAAGGTAATAACTTATTTGTCAACGTGCAAGAGTGCGGGAGGTTTCTGCCTGAACTCGCGGCTTTTTTGGACGAAACTGGCGGCCACAAATGTTAAATAGGAAAAAGAGAGCGGCGCAGCCCCGGGGGAGGGGTTGCGCCGCTTGGAGTGTCAAACAGGGGGATTAGTAGACGAGCTGGATGTCGTCGATGTAGAGCACGGATGAGCCGCCGGTGAAGAAGTCGCCGTAGCGTGAGGCGGCGGCTGTCAGCACGATGTTAGAGGCCTTGAGATCGGTGCGATAGTACTCGATGGGGATGGTGATCTGCACCATGGCGTCGCCGGAGGTGGCGTCGGTGAGCACTTTCTCGCCGTAGGCAATCACGTTGGCGTCGGTCTTGCTGAAGAGCTCACTGGTCTTGGTGTTTACGATCACGGGATAGTTCCATGTGTCGTCGCCCTTGGTGTAGGACTTGGTGGAGTCGTCAACGATGGCCACGTAGATGATGGCGGTGTCCATGTCGCCTTTTGCAACGGAGGAGGGAGCGCCTTTGCCGACGTATTCGATGGTGGCGGGGGTGTAGTGGATCCATGCGGTCACGGCTTTGGGACGTGAGGTGAAGGGACGGCCCCAGCCGAGGACACCGTCGGTGCCGTTGGTGGCAAGGTACTGGCCGATGAAGACGTTGCCGGCGGCAAACTTGCCGAGGGCTCCTACACCCACGAACTGGCTGCAGAGTTTGATTGAGCGTGAGCCGGCGTGCACTTTGTCGGTGGCGGGGAAGGTCACGTTCTTGCTCATGGTTGCGGAACCGTGGTTACCGCTGTCCCAGAACATCTGTTCGCCGGAGCCGTAGATGAGGTAGGGAGCTTTGCTGTCCTGCCAGTTCTCGAAGCTTGCGTTGGGGAGCTGGGCTGCTGCTTCGGTTGTGAACGAGATGGAGCTCTTGGCGACATAGCCGGTTGCGGCGCCGCAGAACTCATACTCTGTTGCGGGCTCGAGGCCGGTGAGGTTGGCGGTGATGTCAGTGCCGCTGACGGTCACGGGAGCGGCTGTCCATGCTTGAGTGCCTTTCTTGCGGTAGTTGATGCCGGGGTTGGCGGCGTCGGCCTTTAGGATGCGTGCCGTGAGCTTGGCGGAGGTGGCCCAAACGTCGGTGGCGACGACGTCGTTGGCAACGACGGGAGCATCGGTGGGCACAATCTTCAGGGCTGTCGACGTGGTCTTGCCCTGGGCGTCTGTGGCCGTGATGTCGATGGTGTAGTCGCCCTCGGCCAGGCTGTTGAGGAATGTTTCCTCAAGGTTGAGCTTGAGCACTGAGGCGTCGAGGTCGGCGTCGTAGCTGTAGGAGTGTGTGATGCCGTGGTTGATGAGCTCGGTGGCTACGGTGGGCTCCATGTTGAAGAGGTCGACGTCGTCGCCGGTGAGGAATGAGTTGAAGGCGTCGCTGCGGAGGACGACGTTGGTGAGGTTGCCCACGCCGCGCACGAGCACGGACTTGCGTGTAAACTTGCCTACTTCGCCGCTGATGCCCTCGCTGAGGTCGAGGCCGTCGTAGCCCTCAAACTGGGGAGCCAGTTTGATTTCGACTTCCTCGGCAACGTCGATGGCGCGTTCGTCAATCTTGATGGTGAAATAGCCGCCGCCATCGTCCTGGGGGGTGTCGCTGTAGCCGACGGTGATGATGTACTCGGTGGCGGGCTTCACGTTTTCGATGACGCCGGCGCGGGTGTAGACGGTGCCGTTGGCGAGCTTGCCCTGGAGGTTCCATTTGAGGTTCTTGTCGTAGGAGGGCATCATGAAGTAGCCCTTGCGCTCGTCGCGGCCCTCGAATGTGAGGTCGCCGCGCTCGTGGCCGACGGTCATGGTGTAGTCGGTCAGGAGGCCGTCGACGCCGTCGGTGTATTTGACGGAAGCGACGGTGTTGGCGATGGTGGCGCGAATGTTCACGGTCGTGGTCTCGTTGGCGGTGATGTCAAATTCCTCACGGCCTTTGTACCATTTGGTGTCGAAGGAAGCGGAGAGGCTGTCGCCGGTCCACACCTCGGCCACATAGTGGTCGGCGAGGAGCTTGACGCCGCCGGTGGGGATGTTGGCCAGGCCGTTGTACTTGCGCACAGCGCCCTTGGGGTTCGAAATCCATACGATGGCTTTCTCAGCCAGCTCTTCTTCAGTGGCGGCGCGTGAGGCCACCTTCACGTCGGAGGCGATGGTTGTGCTGAGCATGAGCTGACCTTCTCCGCCGCCGAGCAGGTCCTCGTCAGAGGAGCAGGAGGCGGTTGTCAGGGCCGCTGAAAGGGTCAGGGCCGCTGCTGAGAGTGTGATAATATACTTTTTCATGACGATGCTCAGCTTTTGAAGGTTAATGTTTTAACGAGCTGTTTGTTCTTGGCGTCGGTGACGCTGATCTGGAAGTGGTGGGTTCCGGGGAAGGAGCCCAACAGGGGAACAAACTGCGAGATGTCGAAGTCGATGTGAGTAGAGCCGATGACATTGCTGCCGGTGGGGAAGCCGATGCTTTCGAAGTTGGCGGCATTGTCGCCGGGATATGCGAGGTCGAACGACATGGGCAGGAGGTCGGAGACGGAGGCCACGAAGTCGGCGTTGTCGGAGCTGATGGTCACCTGGAGGTGCTCGATGCCGTATTCAGCGTCGATTTTCACTATAACCTTGTCCTTGATGTCGTTGACGGCGTCGAAGTCAACGTCGTCACTGGTGATGGTGATCTTTGTCTCGTCGCCGGGCACGTCGGGTTTGTCGGGATCATCCGGATCCTTGGGATCTTCCTGGCCGGGACGGTCTTTGTCATCGAGGTTGGGCTCTGACCAGTTGATGTTGCCGTTGAGGTCTTCGTCGACAACGTCCACGTCGAGGCCGATACCGTCAATGATGATGTTGCCGTTCTCGTCGACCTCGGGTTTGGAGCTCTTGAGTTTGAAGGTGATGATGCGGTGCTGACCGGGCTCCAGGTCGGAGGCGGTGTGGCGCAGGGTCTCCTGATAGCCCCCTACAGAGCCGTTGAACTCGGCTACGAGGGTTGTGGAGCCGTCCACAGCAGCGAAGTAGCCGGAGCGGGTCTCGGCGGGGAGATACTCGAGGGTGCCCTCGTCATTGACGCGGACGTTGACCTTGCAGTCGTCGCCCATGTACTTGCGAAGCTCGTCGGAGTAGCGGATCGAGACTTTAATGTTTGCGAGTTTGCAGGTTACGACGCCGATTTCGGTGATTTCGTCCTTGACGATGCTGAAGTCTTTGTCGCCCACGAAGTAGGGCTCTTCCCATGCGGCTTTTTTGACCTCATGGCTGTAGACGTGCACGTGGTAATCGCCCACGGGGAGGGAGAAAATCTCGGGCATGTCGGCGTATTTCCACTCTTTCACCTTAGTGCCTTCAGCATTGAAAATCTGCACGTTGAAACCGCTGAGGTCCACCTCGGCGCGGGAGATGACCTTCTCGGCGTTGTTGACCTCCACGGCCATCGAGCGCATGCTCACTGTGCCGACTCCCTCGTTGGCGGGGTGGATGTCCTCTTTTTCGTGGCACGAGCTGAGGCTCAGGGCCACGGCCAGGGCGGCGAATATTGATAATATCTTGGTTTTCATTTCTGTTGCGTATTAATAGTTGAAGGAGAGATTGTCAACCACCAGCGTAGCGCCGTGCTTGTAGCCCTCGTAGCGTGAGTTGTAAGTGGTCACCTTGATGGCGCCTTCGGAGCTCTTGTCCGAAGAGCAGAACATGATGCGCACGGCTGTCGCCTTGGGAGCGTTGGCAGTGTAGTTGATTTTCACGTTGAAGGGAGCGTATGCCGAAGCGGCTGTCAGCTTGGATGAGCCGGAGCCGATGACGGTCGAGCCGTTCATGACCTGAACCAGCACTGTGCCGTTCTCGGAGGTATCCTGAGCGTCGCAGGTGTAGGTGTAGAAACCGGCCAGCGAGGCGGGACGCGATGCGAATGCGGTGCCCTCGTTGTAGCTCTCGTTACCGCCGCTGTAGGAGTATGAACCAAGGAAAAGCTTGCCTGCCGAGATGCGTGAAATGTCCGGCATATTGTGGTTGTAATAATCATTGGAGCCGGCAAATTCCTTTCTCCACACGCCGGGAACAGAACCTGCGGGGTCCCATGCAACGTTGCGCACCACCATGGCGTTGGCGCCGGAGTGGGCGGTGAAGCCTTTGTAGGAGGCGGGAGTCTCAGTGCCGCCGCCGGTGCCCATAACTTTTATGGGGGGGACGGTTGAGGTGTAACTGAGGGAGGTGTTGAAGGTTGAGGGCTCCACAAACAGGGTGTTGCGTGTTGAGGATGATGTGGTCTTTTTGTTTACGCTGGCCCAACCGTCGGGCTCGGAGATGGTGTACTTGACGGTGTTCTGATAGTTGATGCCGGCGGAGATGCTCCACTTGCCGTTCTGGTTCAGTCCTGACTCGGAGAGCGATTGTGTGAGGTTCTCGAAGTCGCCGTTGGGAACGACAGTAGCAGCCTCGGTGGTGAACGTCGTGGCGGCGAACTCGCTTTCACTGCCGGTTACGGTGACGTGGGCGGTGTAGGCGGTGCCGGGGGTGAGGCCGGTTACGGTCAGCGTGTTTTCGCTGACGGTGGCGTTGACGGCAGAGAAGTTGGTGCCGTCGGTAGACAGGCTAACAGCGGCAACCTTGGCCAGGTCAACGGGGTTGGCGTCGGTGCTAGCGAGCACGAGGGTTGCGTGAGTGGCCCATACGCCGTTCTCGGGAGCGGAGACGGTGAATTCGGGAGCCACGCGGTTGACGGTGATGGCGTCGGAAGTCTTCACCTTGGTGACGGCGCGGACGGTGACGGGTTTGGCGTCGGCGGGCACCTTCACGGTGGCGGCATATACGCCGTCGGTGGCAGTCTTGGCCATGCTCACGGTCTCGACCTTGTCCCATGTGCCGCGCTCGTTCTTGAGCTCGAAGGAGATGGACGACGAGTTGGAGCCGTTGTAGTTGACATTGAATGAGAACTCCGTTGCGCCGACTTTCAGCGTCTGGGGATTAGCCAGCGAGAGAGTCATGGGTATGGTGTTGACGGCGAACTGGAAGGGAACCTCGTTCGTCTTTGTCATGGCATCTACGACGGTGATAGTGAAGTTGTTGGCGTTGTTGTCGGCCTCGGTGAGGTGGTTGGGCACGTCGGAGAAGTCGAGGACAGCCATCGTCGAGGCGCCCTTGTCGAAGCCGACTACCTTGAGACCTAACTGAGAGAGGGCGGCCTTGGTGCGCTCGTCCATGTTGGCCAGGTCAACCGATGCGGGCCAGCCCTGCGACTTGAGCGAAGCGCTCTCGGTGGTGAGAGTCAGCTCGGCGATGGTGCCGCGAGCGAAGACGTTGGCCTTGAGGGGAGTGTTCCAGACGTCGCCGAGGGTGTGGGTGAATACCTTGCCGCTCTGCAGGTCGCCGCTGCCCTTCACTTCGGGGGCGGGAGCGTTGAAGAGCTCGTCGTTGAGGTCGATGCGCACATCCTCTTTGTCGAGCTGGTCGTCAAAGACGATGACGAGCTGGGCGGTGCCGTTGCCGGTGCCGTTGTTGAGGTCAACTTTCAGACGATAGTGGTGACGGGCCTGGGCGGTGAATTTAGCAACCTGGAGCGTGGCGAACTGGCCGCCGGGAGTGGTGAACGACACGTTCACTTTCACCTCGCCGGGACGCAGGTAAGCGGGACGGGTCTCGTTAGCGGAGAAGTAGATCATCTCGCCGCCGGTGCTCTGGGCAGTGGCATCGAACTCTTCCATGTAGTTGCGGAAGGCTTCCGTGTAGTCGATAGAAACCATTGAGTTGGCGAGCGTTGCCAGCAGGCTGACGTTCGTTTTCTCGTTCTCGAGCACTTCGATTTCCTGGGAGCCGTAGTAGGCGGGGCGCTCGAATCCTTCAGTCTCTACGTCGCCGTAGAAGGCTGAGACAGTGTATTTTCCAACCTTGAAAGGAGTCTCGGGGTCATAGTCAGCGAGTTTCTCCCAAGTTTTCGAGAAGGAGCCGTCAGCACTGGCAATGGTCAGCGAGAGGTCATCCTTGGTCACGTCATCACCGGCACGCGATGATGTCTTCTGCGAGCTCACCACAGCGGTATTGAGCTCCACCAGCGGTGCAATGCTACCGGTGCCGTTGCCGTCTTCCTTGAAGCCTATGTCATCGTGACATGAGGAGAGGCTGACGGCGGCGCCGATGCAAAGCAGCGCGGCCAGATTTTGCTTCTTGATCATTTTTTGTTTGACTGGTTAATATAAGTATTTATTTCTTTAATCGTGAAGAAGTGTGCGAATGAATTGGAAACGCAGGGGGCGTTCAAGGACATTTGCCGCCCACGAACGGTCAGGACACAGCAATCCCTACTACCGTACAATCGGCAAAATTACGAAAAAATCTTCAACCAGCCGCAAAAAAATGCAAAAAAAGCATTCCGCCGCCGCAAGATTTGACTTGATTTGCCGCAGCGGGCATTTCCTATTGGGCTAATTAGACTAATTGGACCAATTGGACTAATTAGCCCAATAAGACTAATTCCTGAAACAGAGTAGGTGGGGGAGGACACGGCAATAGCCGCCCGGAGGGGCGGCTATTGGCGGGGAGGTGGGGGGAGGGCGGGGGTCAGTCGAGTTTGTGGATGACGAGGCCGGAGCGGAGCTTGGGCTCGAACCAGGTGGTCTTGGGAGGCATGATGTTGCCGGAGTCGGCGATGTCCATCAGCTGCTTCATCGAGACGGGGAAAAGCGCGAGGGCCATGGCCATCTCGCCGCTGTCGACACGGCGTTTGAGTTCGCCGAGGCCGCGGATGCCGCCGACAAAGTCGATGCGTTTGTCCGAGCGCAGGTCGGTGATGCCCAGGAGGTCGCGCAGGATAAGGTCGGAGGAGATGGTGACGTCGAGCACGCCTATGGGGTCATTGTCATCGTATGTGCCGGGACGTGCCGTCAGCGAATACCAGCGGCCCTCGAGGTAGAGCGAGAAGTTGTGGAGCTTCTTGGGCTCGTAGATGATTTCGCCCATGTCCTCGACCTCGAAGTTGAACTCGAGTTTCTCGAGGAATTCGGCGGGCGAGAGGCCGTTGAGGTCGCGCACCACGCGGTTGTAGTCCATGATTTTGAGGTGAGAGGCGGGGAAGGCTACGGCCAGGAAGTAGTTGTATTCTTCGTTGCCGGTGTGGTGGGGGTTGAGGCGTGCCTTCTCGTTGCCTACGAGGGCGGCGGCGGCGGTGCGGTGGTGACCGTCGGCGATGTAGAGGTAGGGAATCTTGGCAAACTCCTTGGTGATGAGGTCAATCAGGGCGTGGTCGGAGATGACCCAGAAGGTGTGACCGAAGCCGTCGGGGGCTACGAAGTCGTACTCAGGCTCGCTCTTGGCAACAGAGGCGATGACATCCTCGAGGACGCGGTTGTCGGGGAAGGCGAAGAAGACGGGCTCGATGTTGGCGTTCTGGATGCGCACGTGCTTCATGCGGTCTTCCTCTTTGTCGCGGCGTGTGAGCTCGTGCTTCTTGATTTTGCCGGTCATGTAGTCCTCGACGTTGGCGGCAACGACGATGCCGTACTGAGTGCGGCCGTTCATGGTCTGGGCGTAGATATAGTAGTGGTCGGTGTCGTCCTGCACAAGCCAGCCGTTCTGCTGGAAAGTGCGGAAGTTCTCGACGGCCTTGTCGTAGACCTCGGGAGAGTGCTCGTCGGTGCCGGGGGCGAAGTCAATCTCGGGCTTGATGATGTGGTAGAGCGACTTGGGGTTTCCCTCAGCCTCGGCGCGGGCCTCTTCAGAGTTGAGAACGTCGTAGGGTTTCGAGGCCACCTCGGTGACCAGTTCGCGCGGGGGACGGACGCCCCGGAAGGGTTTTACTTTAGCCATAGGTGTCTAAGTTTAAGGGTGGTTATGGTGGTGTTTATGTGTTATTGATTCTTTGGTGTGGCGCCGCGGTTCTTGCGCCGTGCACACCGGCTGCAGAGGCCGTAGACGTGGAGAGTGTAGTAGCTGCGCGAGAACGAGGGATAGCGCCGGGAGGCGAGCAGGCGGTCCACCTCGGGGTCGCGTGCCGTCTTGATGGCGCCGCACTCGGTGCACACGAGCTGGACGCCGGCGCCGGCGCGCGGGGCCGTGAGGTTCTCGTAGAGCGCGGGTTTGGAGCCGATGCTGTGGCGGCGGAGGATGCCCGCCCGGGTGAACAGCTGGAGAGTGTTGTAGACCGTGGCGTCGGAGACGTGGAAGATGTCGTCGGACATGGAGGCGATGATGTCGTCGGCCGAGAACAGGCGCTGAAACGACTCCACGCGCTCGAGGATGGCGAAGCGTTCGGGCGTGCGTCGCATGCCCTTGTCCCGGAGGTGGTGCTCCAGGAGGGCGACAGCGCTGTGCTGTGTCTCGGTGTCGGCTTTCTTTGTCGTGCGTCTCATCAATCGCAAAGATACGAATTTTTTCAGATAAAGCAACGCTTTTGGGCAGAAATGCGGGCGGCGCCGCGGTTTTTATTTTTTTAACAGCGCTGTCTGTCACAAAATCCGTACCTTTGCGTCTGTATTACACAGCATATATATAATGTATAACAATAGAATCAATCGATCATGAAAAAAACAGTTATCATGATGATGGCCTCGCTGGCCGCCGCCACCGGTTTCGCCGCCACGCCGCTGTGGCTGCGCAATCCGGCACTGTCGCCGGACGGCAAGACGCTGGCCTTCACCTACAAGGGCGATGTCTACACCGTCGGCACCCGCGGCGGCCAGGCACGCCAGCTCACCACCAGCGCCGCCTACGACAGCGACCCGGTGTGGAGCCCCGACGGCAAGACCCTGGCCTTCTCCAGCACCCGCGAGGGCAGCTCTGACGTCTACGTGATGCCCGCCACGGGCGGCACGGCACGTCGCCTCACCACCAACTCCGGCGCCGAGCGTCCTCTCGGGTTCCTCAACGACAGTACCGTGCTCTTCACGGCACGCACCGAAGGCGCCGCCTCGACCCTGCGCGGCCCGTTCGCATCGCAGCTCCACACCGTGAGCGTCCGCGGCGGCCGCCCGCGTCTGTTCCAGGACGTGCAGGTGACAGCCCTGTCCGTAGGCCCCGACGGCCGCATCCTCTACCAGGACAAGAAGGGCTACGAGGATGTCCTCCGCAAGCACGAGCGCTCGTCGTCGACGGCCGACATCTGGCTGCTCGACAACGGCAAGTACACCAAACTCACCGACTTCAACGGCCCGGACCAGAGCCCGGTGTGGATTGACGCCGACAACATGGCATACGTCAGCGAGAAGGACGGCACACTCAACGTCTTCTCCCGCAACCTCAAGACCGGCGCCGAACAGCAGCTCACTCATTTCAAGAACCACCCCGTGCGCAGCCTCAGCCGCGGCGCCGACGGCACGCTGGCCTTCTCGTGGAACGGCGAGCTTTACACGCTGACGCCCGGCTCCGAGCCCGCTAAAGTGAATGTAGAAATCGTAGGCGACGACTACGACTCCGACCTGGTGAAATCGCTGCGCACCTCCGGCGCCACCAACATCGCTCCCAGTCCCGACGGCAAGCAGGTGGCCTTCGTGCTCCGCGGCGAGGTGTACGTCACCTC
>SFOH01000032.1 GCA_004552485.1 Bacteroidales bacterium
TCGTCTTTTTCGATGCGGAAGTTCATGACGTTGTCGGGGCCATACTGCTGCTCGGTGGAGCGCACTTTCAGCTGAATGACATAACGCTCGCCCTTGCCGCGCTTCGAGTGGCCGATAGCCATCATCGGGTCCATGAAGTTGCCGAGTTTGAAATCGCTAATGCACCGCTACGCGGTGCCCTCTGATATAAAACCCACTATACCAGGGGTTTGGCAGCGCTCTGCGCAGCCTGCACGCCCTGGCTACCCTAATGGACGGCTCTGCCGTCACCCATGCTCCATACCGTCGTGCCGGTATAGAAATGTCCCGGGGCGCGCTCAGCAGCGTGCCAGCGGGTTGCGCGGTTTGGTGGCCTGGAATGCTTTGAGGTAGGCGGGGACGGAGTAGGCCAGGTCGAGGAAATTTCGGCGGGCATACTCGCGTTCGGCCAGAGGCAGCATGTCGACAGCCAGGGGGTCGACGTCGTCGACAAAGACGGCGTCGCCGCCGGCGGCTGCGGCGTTGGCGGCGAGGAGCTCTTTGGCCTTGGGCATGCCGTCGCCGAAGAAGAGCACGGGGCGCCCGGTGGCGAGGATGTCGCGGTAGGAGTCGGCGTCGAGGATGAGGGGCTGAGGCTCGAGCAGGGGGGTCAGCGCAAAGTCGTAGGCGGCGGTGTAGACCTCCATGCGGCGCGCGTCGATCATGGGCACGAGGATTGACTCGGGGTCGACCGTGTCGGTGGAGAACATGACGCGCGTGGCCATGAGCTCGAGGGTGGAGACGCCGATGAGGGGTATGTCCAGAGCATAGCAGAGTCCTTTGGCCTCGCTGAGGCCGATGCGCAGGCCCGTGTAGCTGCCCGGGCCCATGGACACGGCCACGGCGTCGGGCTTCAGCTCTTTCTCGGCCAGGAAGTCGAGGCATCCTTTGAGATAGTCGGAGAGGAGGGCGGCGTGGTTGCGGCCCTCGAAGTTCTCATAGTGGCGAAGCACCATGCCCTCGGCCGTGACGGCGGCGGAGCACACTTTTGTGGAGGTTTCGATGTTGATGATTACGGGCATAGTTCAGAGCAGTTTTAGGGCTTTCATGCGTTTGCGGACGTTAGGAATCTGAGTGCGCTGCGGGGCGTTGGCCGGGAAGCGGGCTATGTTGATGGCGTCCAGGAAGGTGAGGAGTTTTTCGAGGCGGCGCGGGGTGGCGCACAGGTTGGCGAGGCGCACGAGCATGCGGTCGGAGGCGCGTCGGCCGTCGTCGCCCCAACGGAGCGAGCAGGCCTGGTTGCGGATGAGGAAGGCGACCTCGCGGGTGAAGTGGGAGTGGGCGTGGAGTCGGCGCAGCATCTTCTCGGCGATGTAGGCGGCGCGCAGGGCGCGGTCGATGGCGTTGGTGCGGCCGTTGCGCGAGGGTTTTTCCTCGGCGGGTGTTTTTCCGGCGACACGCGGTGTCTCGGCCAGGGTGTAGAGCAGGCAGGCCAGGCGCAGCGAGAGGCTGTCGGAGCCGCGGACGTTGGCGAGGGTGTGCAGCGCCAGGGTCCACAGCGTGGTGTTGCTGCGGCTGCGGGCTTTGTAGGTGAGCTCGAGTTCGGGAAGGAGGTATTGCATGACGCCGACGGTGCGCACGAGGCGCATGGCCCGCACGGGGTCGGCCGAGCGCAGCATCTTCTCCAGCTCGCCGCGGCGCCGTTCCACCTTGATGTCGGCCAGGCCGGAGCGTCCCTCGCGCATGGCCTGTAGCATGGGCTCGTCGATGTCCCAGCCCCATGAGGCGGCCATGCGTATGACGCGGAGGATGCGGATGGGGTCGTCGAAGAAGGTGAGGGCGGCGTCCATGGGCGTCTGCAGGCGCCGGGCCTCGATGTCGTCGAGGGCGCGGCCGGTGGGGTCGAGCAGGGCGCGGCGCGTGATGTCGTAGAAGAGGGCGTTGACGGTGAGGTCGCGGCGCAGGCCGTCGTCTTCGATGGTGCCGAAGATGCTGCCGGGGTTGTGGGCGTTGTCGGCGGTGTACTTGCCCTTGCGCGTCTGCACGATTTCTATCTCGTGGTCGCGGAAGGCGCGCAGCTGGAGCATGGCGGTGCCGTAGCGCTCGAAATAGACGGGGCGTGAGGCGCAGCGTCCGTGGCGGTCGAGCCAGCGGGCAAAGCGGACGCCGCCGTCCTGGAGGTCGACGGCAAGGTCCACGTCGTTGATTTCGCGTCCCATCACCTCGTCGCGGCAGCATCCGCCGACGGCGAAGACATGACCCTCCCACTCCGTGCCGCGGATGATGCGTCGGAGGTGGTCGCAGATGCTGTGGTATTCGGTGAGGGTCATTGGCTGTGAGGGACTTTTATTTTATGGGGGCGTTACTATTGGTCGTCGTCGTCATCGTCGTCCCAGTCGAGGAACCAGGTGTTGTCGAAGGCGTCGGCGGTGAAGTCGCGCAGGTCGCGTCCCTCGCGTTTGGTGGGGCGTCCGAGGCCTTTGCGGCGGTCGACGAAGCCGGAGATGCGCACCACGTCGAGCAGGTCGTACTGCTCCTTGGGCGTGATGTTCTCGAGGTATTCGGGCACGAGGCGCGCGCCCAGGCGGTTCTGCGCCAGCGCCTTCACGCGGAAGGAGTATTGGACCGGCGGCTTGCGCACGTGAACGGTGTCGCCGACTTTGATGGTGCGCGAGGGTTTCACGACCACGCCGTCGCCGTCGCCCACGCTCACGCGTCCTTTCTTGCACTCTTCGGTGGCCATGGTGCGCGTCTTGAACACGCGCATGGCCCACAGCCATTTGTCAACACGTTCTTCGTTGGCCATTGTCGTTCGGGGGTTTTTATTTGTTGTTATAGTCGCACATCGCCTTCTGTATGCCGCAGAGCACGAAGTCGCGGATGGCTTCGACGGCGACGTCGACGCGCAGGGGCAGACGCTGGCGCTCGTCGAGGGAGAAGTGGCCCAGGACGTAGTCGATCTGCGTGCCGCGCGGGAAGTCGTTGCCGATGCCGAAGCGCAGGCGTGCATAGTTCTGCGTGCCGAGCATCTGTGCTATGCTCTTGAGGCCGTTGTGGCCGGCGTCGGAGCCGGAGGGCTTGATGCGGATTGCGCCGAAGGGCAGCGCCAGGTCGTCGACGAGCACGAGGATGTTCTCCGGGGGGATGTTCTCCTTCTCGCGCCAGTAGCGCACGGCGTTGCCGCTGAGGTTCATGTAGGTTGAAGGCTTGAGCAATACGAGGAGTTTGTTCTTCAGACGGCCGCGTCCGACGTCGCCGTAACGCTCGGTCTGAAAAGAAATATTGGATGCCTCGGCAAAGGCATCCAATATCCGAAATCCTATATTGTGGCGCGTGTTGCGATATTCGTCTCCGATATTGCCCAGCCCTACAATAAGATATTTCATTGGCTGCGCTGAGTCAGGGGGTTGGGCGTTACTCGGCTGCCTGAGCGGCACCGCGGGCGGCACGTGTCAGGGCAACACCGCAGACAACGGCGTTCTTGGCGTTCACCAGCTCGAGGCCCTCGAAGTGGAGGTCGCCGACCTGCATGGTCTTGCCAAGGCCGAGGTTGTCGACGTTGATAACGAGCTGCTCGGGAACGGCAGTGTATACGGCCTTAACTTTCAGGCGCTTCATGCTGAGGTTCAGCTTACCGCCGGCCTTAACACCCTCGGCGTGACCCTCGAGCTTCACGGGAACGTTGATGACAACGGGCTTGGTGTCGTTGACGGCGAGGAAGTCGATGTGGAGGACATTGTCCTTAACGGGGTGGAACTGCACGTCTTTGAGGACGGCCATCTGCTTTTTGCCGTTCACGTTGAGCTCTACAGCGAAGATCTCGGGGGTGTAGATGAGTTTGCGGACAGCCTCGTTGGTGACAACCAGGTCGGTTGTGATCAGGCCTTTGCCGTTACCGATTTCCACAACCTTCTGACCGGCCTCGAGTTTGCCGTCGAAGGGGAGGTCAACAATCTCGCCGCCGTTGAGGACAACGGGGATGAGGCCCTGGTTGCGGAGGGCTTTGGTGGCTTTCTTGCCGAGGTCAACGCGGGGCTGAGCCTCAAGTTCAAATTTCTTCATTTGAGTGTGTAAGTGTTTGTGTTACTAAAAATTAAGTTTGTTCTGTGTGCTTAATTTCCCATCACACTGGGTGCAATGCTTAAAAAAGCACCGCAAAGGTACACATTTTCCGCGAGTTACGCAATACCCTGCGACAAAAACTTTTGCCGCAGGGTATTATTTCGGGGCGTCCGGGCGCGCTCTTCGGCGGTCGGACGTGTGTGCGATTCAGTCGGGAATTACTTCACCAGCACTTTGGTGACGGTGTTGCCCTGACGTTTGATGAGCAGCGAGCCGGCGACGGGGTTGACGACGCGCATGCCCTGCATGTTGAAGTACTCAACAGCTCCGTTCTCACCGTCAGCCACGATGTCCTCGACCCCGGTAGCAGCGCCGGTGAAGGAGAGAGATACGGCATCGCTCTTGTTGGTATCGGTGCCCTTAGTGGTGTAGAATGAAATCGCGCCACCGCTGGGAATGTAGAAGTAGTAGGTGGTTGCGCCGGTCACGCTACCGGGTACTGCTTCGTCAAGAGGCATGCCGCTTGTTGCCGGGGTATCGGTTTTAGGAGTGGTTTCTTCGATTACCTTATCACCTAACTTAGTTGAATAGCAGGTAGTTGAATAGTGCAGTGTCTCGCCCTCCCGGATGGTTACTTCAACGGGGAAATAGTTGGATGTTGCCGCATTTTTATAGCCATCGTTATCGCTGAGATTGATGACATTGCTTACGGAAAAGCCATCGGGCAGCGTTACAACGGGCTTCACTGCGGCCTGGTGTACAGTAAGTTTCTGCTCTTGAGGCTTTAATTCGAAGAAGTAATTGCCAGCGGGAATTTTCCAGGGTTTAGTAGCATCAGCGTTATTACCTGAGTAGACAGTTACATCATGAGAGTTTCCGAGATTAATAGGAGAGCTATCTGCATTAGAACCATAACGATGGGATCCATTCAGATATTCCCATTTATTGCCGGAACAAGTGACAAAACTAAACCAGCCGTATCCTAGGTCAGCAGCCTTTATTTCATGAGTCAGAGTCCATGAGCCATCTTTTTGTTTTGTCATGGGCACTTGTGCTGCTACCCATTCTCCTGCTGCAAGGTTTCCTATAAGGTAATATTGTACGGATGCTTCTATTTTCGTAAACTCTTTGTCCACTATGTAGACAACGTCAGCATTTTCATACTCGGTATTTCCAAACGGTTTCCAGCAGTTTCCGTAACTTCCCATATTTGAGCCAACTACCAAATCGGCCGTGGCAGAATCTGTTACGATATTCCAGGATTCCATTTTTTTAGCATTAGCGTTGAAGACATCCCAAGAGCCCTTCTGTGTGGAAATCTTGAAGTTGCCAAAAGCCCTGAATACAAATTGGTTGTTGCTATTCAGTTGTACCTCCAAGGGATTATCGGGGCTCCATTGGGCAGTAGTGCCTACAACACCAGCGCCGGTCACATAGAGTGTCTCATAGGCAGAGGCGCTCAACGCTCCTGCACAGAGCAGAGACAGCATAAATGCAGTAAAAGTTTTCTTCATGAGAATAAATGTTTAATGGTTTGTATTTTGGTTTGTTTGATTATGCGTATGAGGGCCGTGGACGGCAGTGGTATGAGTAGCGACGGTACAGGGGTGGCCTACATAGCCGACAAATTTTAAGTAATTGTTTCTAAATGGTATTGTCGCAGGGCTCAGAGGCCCGCGAAAAACGGTATTGTTGGTTGAATGTTTGGCGTTTTAATCAGTAATTTTGGTTAAATAACCGACAAAGATATGAATTTTTTCTTATCCCTGCAATATAATCGCAATAAAAAAAGCATATTGTGGCTTTTTTCGCGATTTTTGAAGGCCGCCATGGCGCAAAGGGGGCGTGGGAAAGGGCGGCGGAGGGAGCGGCACACAATTTTAGGGGAGGATGTGCGTTATATAATAATGTGTGGCGCGCGTATGTGTCGCACCCTTTGTAAGCAATTAACCACCGACAATGAAGATAAAAGCGATTATAGCTCTGTTCCTTGCGCTGATGACGGGCGTGGCCGCGAATGCCGCCGGCGTGAAGATTTCGGGCAAGATTACAGACGAGAATAACGAGGCGCTGGAGTTCGTGAGTGTGCGCATCGCGGGCACTGCCATCGGCGCCGTCTCCGGCCTGGACGGCACGTACTCTCTGAGTGCCCCCGAGGCCGACACCATCCGCATCACCTTCACGCTGATAGGATACCAGGACAGCCGCCGCACGCTCATCAAGCCCAAAGGGGCGGTGACGGTGAACGTGAAGATGGAGCCGCGCCACTATGAACTGCAGGGCGTGGAAGTGACTGAGTATCAGAAGCAGACGGGCTCCATGCAGAAGATCGACATGGACGACTACAAGTTGGCGCCGTCGGTGAACCGCTCGGTGGAGAGCATGATTTCCACCATGGCCGGCGTGTCGCAGAGCAACGAGATGTCGAGCCAGTACTCGGTGCGCGGCGGCACGTTCGACGAGAACTCTGTCTACATCAACGGCGTGGAGGTCTATCGTCCGCAGCTGGTGAGCAGCGGTCAGCAGGAGGGTCTGAGTATCATCAACCCCGACCTGGTGGGCGCCGTGAGCTTCAGCACCGGCGGCTTCCCCGCGCAGTACGGCGACCGCATGAGCTCGGTCCTCGACATCACCTACAAGACGCCCGAGGCCTTTGAGGGCGCGGTGAATCTGAGTCTGCAGGGCGGAAGCCTGGCCATCGGCACCAACAAGGGACGCCTGAGCATGATTCACGGCGTGCGCTACAAGAGCAACTCGTCGCTGCTGAGCTCTATGGACGAGAAGGGCGAGTATGACCCGCGTTTCTTTGACTATCAGGGCTTTATGAATTTCAAACTCTCGAAGAAGTGGACGGCATCGCTGCTGGGCAACATCGCCGTCAACAACTATAAGTTCATCCCCCACGACCGCAGTACGAGCTTCGGCACGAGCACTGACGCCAAGCAGTTCAAGGTCTACTTCGACGGCCTGGAGAAGGACCGCTTCGAGACGTTCCTGGGCACGTTCAACCTCAGCTACCGTCCGTCGAAGAACGCCGAATACACGCTCCTGGCCAGCGGCTTCCTCACCAACGAGCTGGTGACGTACGACATCAGCGGCGAGTACTGGCTCGACCAGGCCGGCACGAGCGGCAGCACCGGCGGCGGTGTCATCGGCGGCGAGCTGGGCCTGGGCCGCTACATGGAGCATGCCCGCAACCGCCTCAAGGCGTCGGTGATGCAGCTGAGTCTGCGCGGCGCCAACGGCCTTGGCCATCACAATCTCAGCTACGGCATCGACGTGCGACATGAGACGATTCGTGACCGCGCCCGCGAGTGGGAGGTGCGTGACTCGGCCGGCTACTCCCTGCCCTTCGACCCGGAGTCGCTGCGCGTCATCTACAACCTCAGTGCCAACCACGACCTCACCAGCAACCGCGCCAGCGCCTACATCCAGGATACGTGGCGTATTCAGAGCCCCATCGGCTATTTCAACATCAACGGCGGTGTGCGCATGAGCTACTGGACCTACAACAAGGAGCTGCTCGTGTCGCCGCGCGTCAACGTTGGCTTCGTCCCGGACAAGGCGCCGCGGTGGGCATTCCGTTTCGCCACCGGCCTCTACTATCAGAGTCCCTTCTTCAAGGAATTCCGTATGCCTGTGACGGACGAAGACGGCAACACTGTTATCGTGCTGAACGACAAAATCAAGAGCCAGCGCAGCTTCCAGTTCATCCTGGGCGCCGACTACACCTTCCGCGCCTTCAACCGTCCGTTCAAGCTTTCGGGCGAGGCCTACTACAAGATTCTCGGCAATCTGATTCCCTACGAGGTCGACAATCTGAAGGTGGTCTACGAGGGTGTGAACTCGACGAAGGGTTCCACCATGGGCGTCGACTTCAAGCTCTACGGCCAGTTTGTGGAGGGCTCCGACTCGTGGATCAGCTTCTCGCTGATGAACACACGCGAGCAGCTGCACGGCAAATGGGTGCCGCGTCCGACAGACCGCCGCTATAGCTTCGCGCTCTATTTCACGGACTATTTCCCCAAGTTCCCGCGTCTGAAGTTCAGTCTGCGCGGCATCTTCTCGGACGGCCTGCCGGTGACGGCGCCGCACACGACGCGCGACCAGGGCTACTTCCGTGCCCCCGCCTACAAGCGTGTGGATGTGGGTCTGAGTTATGCTCTTCTGCAGGCACCGGCTCCCGGCGAGCATCGCAGCGGCCTGGGCAAGATTTTCAAGAGCGTGTGGCTGGGCCTCGACTGCTTCAACCTGTTGGACATCTCCAACGTCAGCTCCTACTACTGGGTCACCGACGTCAACAACATCCAGTATGCCGTGCCCAACTATCTGACGCGTCGGCAGCTGAACGTGAGATTGTCAGTCGATTTCTAATCATAACGGCTCGTCCGGATAAAATACGGGGCCGGTCACGGCAGATGTGCGTGACCGGCCCCGAGTGTTTTCAAGCTTTGGAGATGCGGCCGTCAGGGGCGATGCGGATGGCGTGGGTGCGGTAGAGATGGCCGACGGCTTTCTTGAAGTCTTTCTTGGAGCAGTGGAGCTCGGAGTGGATGTCTTCGGGCGAAGATTTGTCGGAGAGCAGGAAGCAGCCTTTCTCGAGGCGCTGCATGATTTCGTCGCCGATCTTGTGGATTCGGCCGGCCGTCCCCGGCGAGATGAGCGTGAGGTCGATCTTGCCGTCGGGACGCAGCTGCTTGACGTAGGCGGTCATGGTCTGCTCCAGGGCCACGGGCTCGAAGGTCTCGTTCTCGTAGATCATGCCGCGGTGGAGATTGTTGACGATGCACTGATAGCCGATGTCGGTGCGGCCGATTACGAGCGCCTGCACCTCCTGGCCCGGCTGATAGTCGGGATAGACATTGTCGAGGAATTTGTTGATTTTGGCAGATGCCACCACGCGCTGCGTCTCCTTGTCGAGGTAGGCGTAGACGAGGTATATGCCGCCCTGCACCATCTTCACCTTCTGCTCGGAGAAGGGGCACAGCAGATTCTTGGGCAGGCCCCAGTCCATGAAGGCGCCGACGCGGTTGACCTGCGCGGCCTGGAGGTAGGCGAACTCGCCGACCTGTATGAACGGGTGCTCGGTGACGGCCACGGGGCGGTCTTCCGAGTCTTTGTAGACGAAAACTTTGAGCATGTCGCCCACAACCATATTGTCCGTGACATAGCGTCCGGGGAGCAGGACTTCCCGGGGCGAGTCGGCATCGTCGTCGGTGAGGTAAAGGCCGTAGTCGCTGAAGCGGGCCACACGCAGCGTGTTGTATCTTCCTAATTCAATCATTGTGTTTTATGAGTTTTAGTGACGGAGCACTTGCTCCGCCGTGATTTTTTTTCGTGATACAAAGATAGTATATAATATTAACACCGCCAAACAAATAAGGTTGCGGCGCGATGGAGGCTGACCGCGAATGTTGAAAAATAAATTCGGCGGATATTTGGATATATGAACAGAAAGCGCTAAATTTGCGTTATAGAAACGAACAGAGAGCTGTTCGGCAGGCTTCGGCCGCGGGCTTCATGCCACACGTGAGGCGACCGCGAGTCTGACGAGATTGACACATAAGAGATATCCGCATCAAAGTAGATTGGGAAACTCTTCAAATTATTATGAAATACCGAGACAAGCTTTAGCCACTAATGGCGGGCCTCGAGCCACGTCACCACGGTGACGGCGGCGTTCTCCCGCAAGGGGGAGCCGGAGGATTACAAAGGTGGCAGGCACTCAAATCCTGTCGTATCGGAGTTTCATCGCGTCCTTTGGTGCGGATTTTATATTTCGGGAAGACATGACGCTGTCGCAGGCGGGAGTCTTCCCGAATTTTTTTGGAAAGAATTGAGCGATATGTCGCAAAAAATCCTTACCTTTGTCAATCAGAATACAGACCACCAAAACTGATTATTAACACATATATATAAATATACGAGAATGGAATTAGTTGGCAAATTATTCATGATAACTCCCATCGAGGAGGGCATGTCCAAAGCCGGTCGCGCCTGGAAAAAGCGCATGTATGTTGTGGAAACACAGGAAACCTATCCCCGAAAGGTGGCATTCACCGTGATGGGCGAGGACCGCATCAATGAGTTCGGTGCACGCATCCACGAGGGCATGGACGTTCGCGTTCAGTTCGATATCAACAGCCGCCAGTGGCAGGACAAATGGTTCACCGACGTGTCAGCCTGGCGCATCGAGGAAGTAACTCCCAATGCCGCTGCAGCCGGCGCCGCATATCCCCAGCAGCCCGCCTACAACGCACCTGCCGGCGCTCCCGCAGCACCTGCCGCCGCAGCCCCTGCTCCCGGCGCTTTCCCTCCCCCTCCTGCCGCTCCCGCAGAGTCTAACGACGACCTGCCCTTCTGAGCCGCCGCAAAGCCGTAGCCGGGTCGCCGGCGTAGTGCCCGGATGCTTTTAAGGCCGGACACACCACGCGGACACAGACTCGGCGAAGGGCATGAACAGAACACCGGACGCCTCGCGTTTTCAACATTCGCGGGGCGGCTGTGTTGTGTTCGCCCTCCTTTTTTGCCGGAAATCGCGGAAATTGTTGAAAACTAAGTAAAAAAGGAGTCGAAAAATTTGGTCATTTCGCAAAAAATTCCGTACTTTGCACTCTGTTTTATGGCTCATCCGTAAAAACGCCTATTAATGATGCACTTAGGCGTGATATGAGAACTGAGATGGCGGCCTTAAAGCAGCATTTTTAAACGATTTTCATTTAGAATACCAACACAACGAACAGCCATGTCAAAGATTTGTCAGATCACCGGCAAGCAGGCAATGACCGGAAACAATGTTTCCCACTCAAAACGCCGCACAAAACGCAGATTCAACGTTAACTTGTTCAACAAGAAATTCTACTGGGCCGAGCAGGGTATCTGGATTACTCTCACCATCTCCGCTTCCGGACTTCGCACCATCAACAAAATGGGCCTGAACGCAGCTATGATACAGGCCGCTGAGAAAGGATTTTTAACAGACAAGGACATCAAAGTAATAGGATACTAAAATGGCAAAGAAAGCAAAAGGTAATCGCGTGCAGGTAATCCTGGAGTGCACAGAACATAAGGCCAGCGGTATGCCCGGCACATCACGTTATATTACCACCAAGAACCGCAAGAACACCACTGAGCGCCTGGAGCTGAAGAAATACAACCCCATCCTGAAGCGCGTGACCGTTCACAAAGAGATCAAATAACATCAACCATATATAAAACACCTAAGATATGGCAAAGAAAACCGTGGCCTCGCTGCAGAAAGGTGAAGGCCGCACATATAGCAAAGTCATCAAGATGGTGAAGTCGCCCAAAACCGGTGCTTACACCTTCAAGGCTGAGATGGTTCCCAACGACGCCGTTAAGGACGCTCTGAAGTAAACCGCTCTCCACGCAGATATAAATTGTAGTCTGCCTGCCGGGCACGGACGGCGCTCCCCCACATTGCGGAGCATCGGTTCCCCACCCCGCTAAGGCAAGCAGCAACGGCTGCGCTGTCATTCATGGCAGTGCAGCCGTTGCCGTTTTCAAGGGGCTGACAAGCGGCGTTGTGCCAAGCCGCGATACAGAAATGGCCGGGAAAATTGCAAAAAACTCCGGAAATTCGTGTTCATGAGCTTTTTTGTGTAATTTCTCCACCGAAAACGCGGCTGTTATGAAAAGAAATGCTTATTTTTGCATGATGAATAGGCACGTTCGCACGTTCAGCAAGGAAACACTATTAACCGAATCATAATTTTATCACTGACTATGACCGCAAAAGTTTTAAAAGCAGGGCTGAATCCTGTCTTTCTTAACGACAAAGCGTGGGCTCGTTGGACAGCGCTGATTCTCATCGCGCTGATGATGTTCTTCGCCTACATGTTTGTCGACGTAATGGCACCTCTGAAAAGTTTGCTCGACCCGCAGTTGGGCTGGGACTCAACGGCTTACGGCACATACCGCTCGGCCGAGTATATTCTGAACGTCTGCGGCTTCCTGATCATAGCCGGCTTCATCCTCGACAAGACCGGCATCCGCTTTACCGGCACTCTCTCGGCATCGCTGATGCTGATTGGCGCCTGCATAAAACTCTATGGCATAAGCGACTGGATGACCGGCACGGCTCTCGAAAGCTGGCTCAACTCATGGTGGACCTCGATGCCCGCTTCTGCCAAGATGGCATCGCTGGGCTTCATGATCTTCGGCTGCGGCTGTGAAATGGCCGGTACCACGGTTTCAAAAGCAATTGCCAAGTGGTTTAAAGGCAAGGAGATGGCGCTGGCCATGGGCCTCGAGATGGCTATCGCCCGTGTAGGCGTGTTCGCTATCTTCTCCATCTCGCCCTGGATTGCCGAGTCATTAGGCACTGTTGTCGCTCCCGTCGCCTTCTGCACCGTGCTGCTTCTCATCGGCCTCATCACCTTCGTGGTCTTCACCTTCATGGACCGCAAACTCGACCACGAGAAAGGCATCGACGCCAAGGCCGATCCCGAGGACGAGTTCAAGGCTTCGGACGTGAAGCACATCTTCTCGAGCCGCATCTTCTGGGTTGTTGCCCTACTCTGCGTGCTCTATTATTCAGCCATCTTCCCCTTCCAGGCCTACGGCGCCGAGATGCTGCAGTGCAACATCGGCGACATCTCCGCTCAGGAGGCATCGAATATCTTCCGCTGGTTCCCCATCGGCGCTGCAGTTGTCACCGTCTTCCTCGGCAACTTCCTGGACAACAGGGGCAAAGGCGCAACGATGCTCATCTACGGCGCACTCCTGCTGATTGCCTGCCACCTGATTTTCGCATTCCTGCTCCCCATCACCCACAGCAAACTGCTGGCCTACTGCACCATCGTTATCCTGGGCATCTCTTTCGCACTCGTTCCCGCCGCTCTGTGGCCCTCAGTGCCTAAGATCATCGAGGAGAAAGTGCTCGGCAGCGCATATTGCCTCATCTTCTGGGTGCAGAACATCGGTCTCTGCCTCGTTCCCCTGCTCATCGGTTATGTCCTTGACGCAGTGAACGCCAGCAACCCCACCGTGCAGAGCGAGATGGCTCAGCTTGACAAATGGAAAGAGGCCGGCGTCGACGCTCCCGCCGGATTCTTCATCCACTACGACTACACCATCCCCATGATTATCTTCGCCGGTTTCGGCATCCTTGCCCTGCTCTTCGCCTTCTATCTCAAGAGCCTCGACAAGCGCAACCACTACGGTCTCGAGCTGCCCAACATCGTGAATGCCCAGGCTGAAGAGGCCGAGGTTGAATCCGCTGAAGAATAATCTGTTAAGCAAGATAGACTACTTACCATGAAAAAGTTCTTTTCTGTCGTAGCAGTCATGGCTCTCGCAGCCATGACTGCCATGGCAGTCAATCCCAAACGCGAGTTCCGCGGCGGATGGATGCACACTGTCTATCAGGGACAGTATGCTCAGAAATCCACCTCCGAGCTTCAGAAATATCTCATTGACCAGCTCGACAAGCTTCAGGCTGCCGGCGTCAATGCCGTGCTCTTCCAGGTGCGCCCTTCGGCCGACGCCTTCTACCCCAGCAAACTCGAGCCGTGGAGCCGTTTTCTGACCAAGGACGGCAAGGCCCCCGAGCCCTACTGGGACCCTCTTCAGTTCATGATTGACGAGAGCCACCGCCGCGGCATGGAGCTGCACGCGTGGCTCAACCCCTACCGTGTCACCACTTCTCCCAAGGAAAAGCTGGCGCCCGGCCATCTCTATAACAAAGAGCCGCAGCGCTTTGTCACCTACAAGGGTGACGGCAAGATGTACTTCGATCCGGGTCTGCCCGAGAACCGCCGCTTCATCGAGGATGTGGTCATGGACATCGTCAACCGCTATGACGTGGACGGCATCCACTTCGACGATTACTTCTATCCCTACCCCGCCAAGGGCGAGGATTTCCCCGACAGCGCTTCCTACGCCAAATACGGCAACGGAATGGATCGCGGCGACTGGCGCCGTCACAATGTCGACATGCTCATTGAGGAAATCCACGGCAAGATTGCCGCCTCGAAGCCCTGGGTGCGCTTCGGCGTAAGTCCTTTCGGCATCTGGCGCAACAAGAAGTCGGACCCCCGCGGCTCGGACACCAACGGCCTGCAGAACTACGACGCCCTGTATGCCGACGTGCTTCTGTGGTCGGAGAAAGGCTGGGTCGACTATCTGCTGCCGCAGCTCTACTGGGAGCTGGAGCATAAGCTGGCTTCGACGGCCGTATTGGCTGACTGGTGGAACGCAAACGCCGGACCGCGTCACATGTACTACGGCCAGGATGTCGCCAACATCATGAAGCATGCCGACCTCGCTCCGTCGACCGAGAAGACTCAGCTGCGCCACAAAATCGAGCTGTCGCGCTCGCTGCCCAACGTGCAGGGCAACTGCTGGTGGCCGGCCTACGCCATCACCGCCAATGTGGGCGGCGTGGCCGACTCGCTGAAGAACGACCTGCAGAGCACACGTGCGCTTGTTCCCTCCTATCCCTGGATTTCGAAGGCTGTGCCCGCCACACCCGCCAATGTGAAGGCCAAAGACGGCAAGCTCTCCTGGACGGCTGAGGCTCCGAAGGCCATGGTCAATGACGCCGTACGCTTCGTTGTATACCGATTCGACAACGGCACAAAACCTGACTTTGAGAACGCAGCCGCTATCGTGACCGTCACGCCCGAGGCGTCTTTCGACATCACCCTCCCCGGCGACTATTACGTCACCGCTCTTAACCGAGTGAACACCGAGTCGAAACCCTCTGCAAAGGTTACGGTCAAGAAATAAACATTTGATTATCAGCGGAATGATAAGCGTAATAATCCCTGTCTACAACGTTGAAGACTATCTGCGCCAGTGCATTGACAGTGTGCTGGCGCAGACCTTCACGGACATTGAGGTCATACTCGTGGACGACGGCAGCACGGACTCCTCCGGCGACATCTGCCGCGAATATGCCACCGGCGACGCTCGCATCCGCTTGATTCACAAAGCCAACGGAGGCCTCAGCTCGGCACGCAATGCCGGCCTTGAGATTGCCCGCGGCAGCCACGTATATTTCATCGACAGCGATGATTTGATGACCGCCGACTGCCTTGAACGACTCGAGCAAGCCCGTCGTGAGACAGGGTCTGACATCGTCTGCGGCGGCTACACCCATGAGCCCCGGGAACTGGGCAGCGGCAAAGGAAGGCTCACCGTGCCCTCACACGAGGCCATCGACATCACGCTTCATCAGCGTCCGGGCATTCTCAACACCGCCTGGGGTAAACTTTATCCGCGCCAACTATTTGATGAACTGCGTTTTACGGAGGGGATATGGTATGAGGACCTCGACATCTTCTATCGCCTGTACGAGAGGGTCAAAACCGTAACATGGCTGGGCGTAAAGATGTATCTTTACCGCCTGCACGACAGCAACTTCACCAGCCGCTGGACTCCGCGGCGCCTCGATGTGCTCGAGGTGATGGAGCGCATGGAGCGATGGGCAGAGGAAGAGGCGCCGCAGCACCTCGAGGCAGTTCATGACCGCCATTTTGCGGCCGCCTGCAATATGTTCCTGCTGCTGAGCCGTAACGAGCCGAAGCACCCGGCGCGAAGCCATTGCTGGGAGCTCGTCCGCCGCTATCGCCGGGGCCTGATTACAGCCCGCGGCGTACGCCTGAAAAACCGCCTTGGTGCCGTCCTCTCCTACCTCGGACCGCGTGTCTTCGCCCTCTTTGCCTGAGAGAACGAAAAAAATCTGATATTGCCGGGCGCAGGCAGCAAAAAAATGCGCTAATAATTGGGGCTGTTTGCAAAGAAATTAGTAATTTTGCAAGATAATGTATACAACCGGCCAAACCGGTTGCCAAATCCCGCATCAATCTGCACAGATAGCCCATGAACGAAGCTGCTCTTACACAATTATATCTTAAGGATACGGCCTTCCAGAACCTCATGCAATGCCGCATCTTTAACGTGCTCCTCATTGCTTCGCCCTACGATGCGTTTATGATGGAGGAGGACGGACGCGTGGAGGAGCAGCTCTACTTCGAGTATGTGTCGCTGAACCTCAGCTCGCCGCCCCGCGTCACGCGTGTCAGCTCGCTGGAGAAAGCGCAGGCGGCACTCCGTTCAAAGCATTACGACCTCATCATCACCATGCCCGGCGTGGACATCGCCGAATGTCTCGCCGCCGCCAAGGTCATCAAGAAAGACTGGCCGGACACGCCTATCGTGGTGCTGACTCCGTTCTCCCGCGAGGTGTCGCGCCGTCTTGCCAACGAAGACCTGAGCTGCGTGGACTACGTGTTCTCATGGCTGGGCAACATGGACCTGCTGCTGGCTATCATCAAGCTTCTCGAGGACAAGATGAACGCCGACCGCGACATCCTGGATGTGGGCGTGCAGATGATTCTTGTCGTTGAAGACTCGGTGCGCTTCTATTCGTCCGTGCTGCCGCATATCTACAAGTTCCTGCTCAAGCAGAGCCTGCTGTTCTCGACAGAGGCGCTGAACGAGCACGAGCAGATGCTGCGTATGCGCGGCCGTCCCAAGGTGATGCTGGCCCGCGACTATGAGGAGGCCAAGGCGCTCTACGACAAATTCTCGTCGAACATCCTGGGCATTATCACCGACGTCTCCTTCAAGCGCGAGGGCGAGAAAGACCGCGAAGCCGGCCTGCGCTTCTCACGCTATGTGCGCACGGTCGACCCATACGTTCCCATTATCGTAGAGAGTTCGGAGGTCGCCAATGCCGACAAGGTGCAGGATTTCAACGGCACGTTCATCGACAAAAACTCGAAGAAACTGCCCGTGGACCTCGGCGAGGCCATCATGAACAACTTCGGCTTCGGCGACTTTGTGATACGCGACCCGGAGACCGGCGTGGTGCGTATGCGCATCCGCGACCTCAAAGACCTGCAGGACCGCGTGTTCCGCATCCCGGCCGAGAGCCTTTACTTCCACGCCTCGCATAACGACATTTCGCGCTGGTTCTATTCCCGCGCCCTCTTCCCCATTGCCGACGTGATGAAGCAGCACCGCTTCGCCTCCATCGACGAAGCTCCGGCGGTGAAACAGCTCGTCTTTGACCTCATCGTGAAATACCGCCGCATGAAGAACCGCGGCGTCGTGGCCGTGTTCCAGCGTGACCGCTTCGACCATTACTCGAACTTTGCGCGCATAGGCCAGGGCTCGCTCGGCGGCAAGGGTCGCGGCCTGGCTTTCGTCGACGCCGTCATCAAGAAGAATCCGGTGTGCGACAATTTCCAGGGTGTCACCATCAGCATACCGCGCAGCGTGGTGCTGTGCACCGACATCTTCGACGAGTTCATGGCTGAGAACGGGCTCTATCCCCTCGCACTCAGCGATGCTCCCGACGCGGAAATCCTGCGCGCTTTCCTGGACGCTACCTTGCCGGCACGCCTCACCGAAGACCTGTACGCACTCTTCGACGTGATCGAACGCCCGCTGGCCGTGCGCAGCTCGTCGCTCCTCGAAGACTCTCACTATCAGCCGTTTGCCGGAATCTACGCAACATACATGATTCCGCGCATCGCCGACCGCGAGCGCATGCTGCGTATGCTTATGGATGCCATCAAAGGCGTTTATGCTTCGGTCTTCTACGCTGATTCTAAGGCATATATGAACGCCACACGCAATGTGATAGACCAGGAGAAGATGGCAATCATCATACAGGAAGTGGTCGGCTCGAACCATGAGCCCGACGTCTTCTTCCCGTCGTTCTCCGGCGTGGGACGTTCGCTGAACTATTATCCCCTGGCCGGCGAGGAAGCCACCGACGGCGTGGCTCAGATAGCAGTCGGCCTCGGAAAATACATTGTCGATGGCGGCATGGCGCTGCGCTTCTGCCCGCGTCATCCCAAGCATGTGCTGCAGACCAGCACGCTCGACCTGGCCCTGCGCGACACGCAGACGAAGCTGTGCGCCCTCGACACCCGTCCTTTCGGCGACGATATGAGCGTCAACGACGGCTTCAACATCGTGGACCGCTCAATCCAGGATTTCGCCGGAAAACGCGTTCTGGACTATATGGTCTCAACCTACGATGCCGCAAACGATATGCTCGTCGACAACAACCTCGGTCGCGGACGCCGCGTTGTCACCTTCAACAACATCCTCCGCGACAATGTCTATCCCTTGGCTGAGGCCGTCGACTTCATGCTCACCACCGGGCAGAAGGCCATGCGCCGCCCCGTCGAGATAGAGTTCGCCGGCGAAATCAACCGCGGCATGCGCGACGAACGCGGCATGAAGGGGCATATCTACTGGCTCCAGATTCGCCCGATCATCGACCGCAAGGACATGGTTGAGAACACCATGCTCGAGGCACCGGACAGCGACGTGATTGTGCGCTCGGACAGCGCATTGGGTCACGGAGCCATCGATTCGATACACGACATCGTGTATGTGCGCACCGACAACTTCGACTCATCGTTCAATCCTCAGATTGCGCACGAGGTGGCTGAGGTAAACGCACGTTTCGCCGCCGACGACCGCAACTACATTCTCATCGGCCCGGGACGCTGGGGCAGCTCGGACAACGCGCTGGGCATCCCCGTCCGCTGGCCCGAGATAGCCCAGGCACGCCTGATTGTGGAGGCCGCCCTCGATGGTTACCGCATCGAGCCCAGCCAGGGCACACACTTCTTCCAGAACCTCACGTCGTTCGGCGTGGGATATTTCACCGTGAATCCCGGTCAGAAGGGATGCCTCTACGACACGGCATTCCTGGACGCTCAGCCCGCCGTCTTCGAGACCGAGCACGTGCGCGTGGTGCACTTCGACGAGCCCATTCGCATAGGCATCGACGGCCGCACGGGCGTGGGCGTTGTGCTCAAACCGGGTGTTAAGCCTGAACCGGAAATTAACCAGATATAAGCTCAGAATAAGATATGGCATTTTTCTCCAAACTATCAAAAGCGTTCGGCTTTGACAACGAGGGCGTCGACAACGATCCTCTCATCGCCGACGACCCTGAGACCGCGGACTACACGCTGCCCAAGAGTGCCGGAGGACAGAAAAAGCAGACCCGGCAGGCTGCGGCACCGGCAATTGTGCCGCGCGATGACTCGGCCATGCAGACTCGCATCTTCAACTATGTGCTGGAGACATTCAATAAGGCGCTGCCCGACTTTCTGCAGCGCAGCATCGACCCCGAGGCTCAGCGCCGTGCCCTGTTCGAGGGCATGCAGGCCGATATGCGCAAGTATGTCACCGACATCGCCGACGACGCCCGCCGCCGCTGCTCGGAGGAATGGACGCGCGACCGTCAGAAGCTGCAGGACAAGGTCAACGAGCTCGAGTCCAGGGCCAAGGACATCGAGGCCAAGCGCAATGAGATAGAGCAGAAAAAGCTGAGCTCCGACCGCCAGCGCCGTGCCCTCACGGACCGCGCCCATGACCTGGAGAAGCAGGTGGCACAGCTCGAAGCCGAGCGCGAGCAGTATCAGCTGGAAAGCCGTTCGCTCCAGAACAAACTGAAGGTTCTATCCGTAAGCGAGACCGAGGCACAGGAGCTGCATGAGGAGAACATGCGGCTGATGGCCGAGAACACTCGTCTGCGCAACGGCATGGGCGGCACGCAGACTGTCACCGAGACAGTGAAAGTGCCCGACCCCGAGGTTGTCAAAGAGCTTGAAGAGGCCCGTGCCGAGATTGCCAGGCTTCGCAAAGAGATTGAGTCTAAGGCCGATACGTCCGCACAGTCAGCGGAAACAGCCAAGGCGCTCAGCGACAAGGATGCCCAAATCAAACGTCTGAACGAGGAGGTGTCGAAACTTCGCGCCGCCGCCTCGACGGGCATCGAGCCGGAAGCCCTTCGTGAACTGGAGAAGCAGATTGAGCGTTTCGAGGTTATACGTCGTAAAAAGGATGCCCGCATCAACGACCTGCAGCGCCGTCAGAAAGAGCTGGTTGCCAGCGAGAAATCGCTCAAGGAAGAGATTGCCGCGCTGAAATCTCGCCTTGATGGCGGTGATGTCACCGACCTCTCCGTGAGCGAATCGGAAAGCTTCTCATCTTCGCGCAGGCGCACTGTCCGCCATGATGCTCCGATCGACGACATCCTCTCGGACACCGACTGGCTTGTGCCTTCGTCCTCGCTGAAGAGTTCCAAGAACACTGACCCGGAAGGCTCTCGCCGCAGTCGCCGCGAGCGAGCCAAGGACCAGAACAAAGATCAGTCGAAAGACAATGAATCGGGCCAGATGCGCCTGTTCTGAAAACATAACTATCCCCCACTCTCTCCTCCGCCATTATCAACTGAAATTCATAAGTACTTGTATGAAAGTCAAACTGTTAACAATATTTGCCCTCTGCGCGCTGGGCGCCGCTGACGCTTCGTCGGCCATGGCCGCCGCGCCCGGCTCTCAGTCTATCAAGGAGATTGCCTCTTACGTCTATCCCAAGAACACGGCAAAACGCCCCTCATCGTTCTATTATATGCCCGACGGCACTCAGTACGCCATGATTGCCGACGACGGCAAGTCAATCCGCACCTACGACATCAAGACCGGCAACGAGACCGGCGTGCTTGTTGATCTGAACCGTACCCGCGAGGTCACAATCCCCGATGTGGACGGATTCTTTGTGAGCCCGGACGGCAAGAAGGTTGTGCTGTGGCGCGAACCGCAGTATATCTATCGCCGCTCGTTCACGGCCGAGTATTATGTCTACGACGTGAAGTCACGCCTGATGGACGCCATGAGCCCTGACTTCAAGCGTGTGCGCGAGGTGGTGATGTCGCCGAAGAGCGACATGATTGCCTTCGTGGCGCCCAATAATGACATATATCTCAAAAAGCTGGTCTACAACAACCAGGTGCGCGTCACAACTGATGGCGCTGCCGGCAAAATCATCAACGGCGCCACCGACTGGACCTATGAGGAGGAGTTCACCACCACGCGTCTCATGGCATGGTCGCCCGACGACCTTATGCTCTGCTTCGTGAAGACCAACGAGACCAATGTACCGGTCTATTCGTTGCCGCTCTATGAAGGCACCTGCAATCCCCAAAAGGAGTATGCGCAGTATCCCGGACAACTCTCCTACAAGTATCCCGTTGCCGGCGTGGCCAATTCGCGCGTCACGCTTCATTCTTATGACGTGGAGCTGCGCAAGACCAAGCAGATACCCCTGCCCGACAAGAACATCGAGTATATCCCGCGCATCGACTTCGGCCCCGAGCCTCAGCAGCTGATGGTGTCGGCGCTGAACCGCGACCAGAACCGATTCGAACTCTACAGCGTCAATCCCGCCTCGAAGGTTGCCAAGAGCGTGCTCGTGGAGACCAGCAACGCCTGGATTGAGCCCGACACCTACGAGGGCCTGACTTTCGAGAAGGACGGCTTTGTGGTGCTCAGCGGCCGCAGCGGTTATCAGCATCTCTACAAATACTCATATGCCGGAGCCCTGCAGCGCACCCTCACCAGCGGCGACTATGACGTCACGGCCTATTACGGCAGCGATGCCGCCGGCAATCACTATTATCAGTCGGCACAGCCCACACCTCTGCAGCGCACTGTCTACTGCCTTGATGCAAAGGGAAACCGCAAGGCTGTCTCAGCGACAAACGGCACCGCCGCCGCTCAGTTCTCGCCTGACCACAACTATGCCGTCTACTCGTTCAACAATCCGAAGACGCCCCCCGTCTATCGCCTCTGCACCGCTCATGGCAAGGAGCTCCGCACCCTCGAGGACAACGCCGTGCTGAAGACTCGCTTTGATGGCATACTCCCCGACAAGGAGTTTATCAAGGTACCGTCCGACGGCCTGGAGCTCAACGGTTTCATCATCCGTCCCTTTGGCTTTGACCCGTCGAAGAAATATCCCGTGGTGATGACGCAGTACAGCGGCCCCGGCTCGCAGAGCGTGCTCGACCGCTGGGAACTCGACTGGATGGACTATTTCGCCTCAAAGGGCTTCATCATTGTCTGCGTTGACGGACGCGGCACGGGCGGACGCGGCAACAAATTCATGCACGCCGTCTATCGCGACCTGGGCCACTATGAGACCATTGACCAGATAAACGCCGCCAAATATGTGGCCACGCTTCCCGGTGTGGACCCGGAGCGCATCGGCATCTGCGGATGGAGCTACGGCGGTTATGAGACACTGATGTGCGCAACGGCCCAGGGCTGTCCCTTCGCCGCCGCTGTCGCCATCGCTCCGGTCACGGACTGGCGCTATTACGACACGGTTTACTCAGAGCGCTTCATGCTCACGCCTCAGCAGAACGAGTCGGGCTACAATGCTTCGGCTCCGTTGAGACGCGCCGCACGTCTGGCCTGCCCCACCCTCATCATGTATGGCACGGCTGATGACAATGTGCATCCCGCCAATTCGCTGCAGTTCGTCAGCGCCCTTCAGAGCGCCGGCGGCTATTGCGACATGTTCGTCTTCCCGAACATGAACCACTCCATCTACGGCTGCAATGCCCGTGCCGTCGTCTATGGCCGTATGTTCGAATACTTTAAGGACAAGCTGAAATGAGCAACACCTACTCTCTCTCGGAGCGCCTGCGCAGCGTGGGAGCAATGTGGAGCGAGTGGGCCGTCTGCGTGGGTGCGCTGGCATTCACGGTCACGCTGTCCTTCTTCCTGACGTGCTTCCTCATGCCCGGCATTGTGCTGATTCTGGCATGGCAGCTCGGCGCGTATTACAAGAACCCCAACCGACGCAAGTATCTGCGCTGCGTGCGCATTGCGCCCGTGGTGTGCACGTCGCTCTACATCTCGGCGTTCATCATGATTGCCGCTCTCGTAGCCAACCGACTGCTCCTGAATCATCCGGATTATGCCGACTCGCTGAATCCCGAAATCCCGTATATCAGCTCGCTCATCATCTTCCCGGTGACGTGCCTGGTGTCGATATTCTATGCCACCCGCAAGTCCAGATTCGGCACGTCGCCGTGCCGGCACTGCGCCCTGGTGATGGGCGTGTCGACGGTCAATAATGTGATGTCCGAGATATTCCTGGTGCGCGCCAAAGGACAGATTACGCTGCTGGCGTGGCTCTCGGGAATGATGACCGTGGTCGACTGGGTCTATTACTGGCTCATCTACGTCAACGTCAATTTCAACTCGCCCGACACGTACTTCTATTTCGCCTTCCCCATCATTGTCTATGTGCTCTCGCTCGTGTATCTGCGGCGTCAGTATTCGGCTTTGTCGGTGGAGTTGCGCATAGCCGCACAGCAGTCTGAAGCGGCTGAAAATCAGGGCGATGGCAATGTGTTGCGTTTCCTGGTGATTAACGGTGACTCAATCCTGGTGCGCGAACGCGAGCATGCCGACAACCGCATGAACATGTGCCTCGACACGCCGGCGATTGTGCGGCTGCCGCTTGATGTGGCTGTCACCGACGAACGCGCTGCCGATGAGTTCAGGAAACTCAGCGGTCAGGATGGATTCACCGTCCGTCGGCTCTTCACCAACAAAAGCGTGGACGGCATGAGCACCACCTACCACTTTGCCGTAATCCTAAACGATGCGACCCCATTGCCGGAGAACTGGAGCCTGGGCAAGAACTGGATGACTATCTCCGAAATCGATATGTCAATGCGCGCCGGCGTGCTCTCCGCCGACATGTCCGAAGAGGTGTACATCGTCTACACCATCACCATGGCCTGGAAAACCTACGACAGCCGCGGATTCCGCCTCTATCCCGTGCGCAATTACAAGCCTACCTTCCGCCTGCGCGACCTCCGCAACTGGGATGTGGACTACAACGACCGCCATTGGCTCGACGTGGCACGCTTCAATGAAGACGTGCGTTTCTTCCGCCTCAAACGCTATTTCCGCAATCTCTTCTGCCACAAATCATGAGCCAGCCGTTGCTTATTATAACCGGGCCAACAGCCACCGGTAAGACACGCCATGGCGTTGAAGTGGCGCGTGCCATCGGCGGCGAGATTGTCAGCGCCGACTCGCGTCAGGTGTACCGCGGAATGGACCTTGGCACCGGCAAGGACGTGGAGGAATACGGCGACGTCCCCTATCACATGATTGACATCTGCCCGGCAGGATACAAGTATAATCTTTACAAGTATCTGCGTGATGCTCGCGCCTCGATCGCTGAGATTGAGAGCCGCGGACGGCGCCCTGTGGTTGTCGGAGGAACAGGCCTGTATGTGGAGTCTCTTGCCAAGGGCATCGTCTTGCCCGAAGTGCCGGAGAATCCGGAGTTACGCCGTGAACTTGAAGGCCACTCGCTGCAGGAACTCACGGATATGCTTGCAGCCATGAAAACACTGCACAACACCACCGACGTCGACACGGTGAAGCGGGCAATACGCGCCATCGAGATTGAAAAGTATTACGCCGCTCACCCTGAAGCCGCTGACGCTGCGCATCCTTCCGGTGAGCCGCAGAAGAGCGTCATCGTGCTTGTGGATATTGACCGCGATGAACGCCGCAACCGCATCTCACGGCGTTTGCAGCAACGCCTCGACACGGGTATGGTTGATGAGGTGCAACGACTGCTGGACAGCGGCATTGCACCCGACGACCTCATTTATTATGGCTTGGAATACAAGTACCTAACACTCTACCTTATCGGCAAGCTCACGTACCGGGAAATGTTCACGCAATTGGAAACGGCCATACATCAGTTTGCCAAGCGCCAGATGACCTGGTTCCGCGGAATGGAGCGCCGTGGATTCACGCTACACCGCATCCCGTATGATTTGTCGGCAGATGCGTTTGTGGCTCGTGTGCAGGAGTTGCTCGCGGCTGCGGACTGCTGATTGCAGGGATTGCTCACGTTCAGGGATGAGTGTGGATGGCCTCGGTTGCAATGTCATACGTCAGAGTATCGTCAAGAAGCGTGATGGTGTAGAGGCGCGAATCGCGCTCCACGGCAAACACCTCGTTGAGCCGCTGAGTCTCCTGAAGATAGTTGTAAAGCGCCGGCGGAAGCTGGTCGTAGAGAAAGACCTGCGGGAGCGTGTGACCGTAGCCATTGATGGCCTCCCAGGCGTAATCGAGGCTGAACGTGATACCCACGCTGCTCTTGAGCTTCACGTGGTACACCGACGACGATTCTGTGAATGAGTCGATGCCCGTGTCGGGAAAATACTGCGCCACGAAATTCTGAATCTCTGACGGCATTTCATTGTATTTCACGTCGTCGGAGCAACCGCCTGCCACAAAAGCAAGCATGGCTACCAACATAGCTCCTAAAAATCCTATGTGTTTGTGTATTAGCTTCATAACAGAAAAGTATTAGATACGTGCCAAGCGCCTCGCAGTGCCGCCGGCCTCATGCCGTGGCACATCTTGCGCTATATGTGTTTTTCTATATTTTTTATAAAAGATTAACGCTGTACGCCGCCAAAAAGTTCAGTTCCCGCACCCCAATTGCGACACATTTCTAAAGGCATGCCATAACGCTTGACGCCCGCTGATAGCGTCCCGTCTTGCTCACATTGTAAGACCCACATGACAAATTACCTTATAGTTTTCAACATTGCAGCACGGCTCTTTCATTTAAATTAAAAATGTGAGCAGACCTTCCCTTACCCGATTCAGCGCGAATCGGGTAATCCATTATATCTGTATTTCAGCGTTTTAA
>SFOH01000075.1 GCA_004552485.1 Bacteroidales bacterium
AAGCAGCTCGTCTATGACAGCGAGCGCGACGGCCTGTGGCAGCTCTTTACCGCCAAGTCCAAGGACCCGAAACAGCCGCTGGTCTACGCCGATGACATCGTGGAGGAGCTTCTCTACAAGTCGGACAAACCGGCGCAGTGGCCCGAGTTCAGCCCCGACGGCAAGAAGGTGGCTTTCTTCGAGGACCGCACAATTCTGCAGGTGCTCGATCTAAAGAGCAAGAAAGTGACCACAGCCCTCGACGGCAAGTACAACTACAGCTACACCGACGGCGACGTGGGCTTCCAGTGGAGTCCCGACAGCCGCTGGCTCCTGGCCGACTACATCGGCATCGGCGGCTGGAATAACGCCGACATCGCTCTGGTCAAGGCCGACGGCACCGAGGTGGTGAACCTCACCGAGAGCGGCTATTCCAATTCCTCGCCGCAGTTCGTCATGGACGGCCGCGCCGTAACCTACACCACCGGCAAGTACGGCCTGCGCAGCCACGGCAGCTGGGGCGAGCAGCGGGACATCGAAATCATGGCTCTCGACCCCGAGGCATGGGACGAGCTGAACCGCACCGAGGAAGAGGCCGCCCTGGCCAAGGAAGCCAAGGATGAGGCCGAGAAAGCCGCCAAAGCCGCCAAGAAGGGCAAAAAGGACAAGAAAGGCAAGAAGGATAAGGACAAAGCCGAAGAGGATGCCGTCAAGCCCCTCGAGTTCGACCTCGACAATCGCCAGTTCCGCGTGCGCCGCATCTCCGGAGCGTCCACCAGCATGGGTAGCTATGCCCTCAAGCCCGACGGCACCAAACTCTACTACATCGACTACTCTCAGACCGCCGGCCCCGCCCTCATGGAGCGCGACCTGCGCAAGGGCGAGACAAAGGTGCTCGCTCCCGGCGTGAGCGGCGGCTTCGTCACCGACAAGAAGGTGGAGAACGCCTATGTGCTCTCCGGCCGCGGCATCAGCAAAATCTCACTCGCCGACGGCAAGAAAGAGGCCGTGGAGTTCGAGGCCGACTATGACCGCCGTCCCTCGCAGGAGCGCGAGTACATCTACGAGCACATGCTCCGCGAAGTTGCCGACAAGTTCCATGACGTGAAGCTTCACGGCACCGACTGGAAGCTCTACGGCGACAACTACCGCCGCTTCCTGCCCTATATCAACAACAACTACGACTTCGCCACACTCCTCTCCGAGATTCTCGGCGAGCTGAACGCCTCGCACACCGGCGGCCGCTACCGCCCCGGCAGCCTCACCGAGGAGACCGCCTCGCTCGGCGCGTTCTTCGACCCGGACTACGCCGGCAACGGCCTGCGCGTCAAAGAGGTAATCGCCCGCGGCCCGCTGTCCACGAAGAAGGCCGGCGTTAAGGCCGGTGACGTCATCCTCGCCATCGACGGCACTGAGATTGAGCCGAACACCGACGTCAACCTCCTGCTCGAAGGCAAGAGCGGCCGTGACGTGCGCCTGACCGTGGAGCACGCCGGCGGCAAGACCGACATCGTCAAAATCAAGCCCATCAGCCAGGGCACGCTCTCCTCGCTGCTCTATCAGCGCTGGGTCGAGCGCAACGAGGCCGTCGTCGACTCGCTCTCGAACGGACGCATCGGCTACGTGCACATCGAAGGCATGGACTCTCCCTCGTTCCGCCGCGTCTACAGCAAGCTGCTGGGCAAGTACCGCAACAAAGAGGCTGTCGTCGTCGACACCCGCTGGAACGACGGCGGCTGGCTGCACAACGATGTGGCTCTGCTGCTCAACGGCAAGGAGTATGTCCGCTACACTCCGCGCGGCCGCTACATCGGCTCCGACCCCTTCTCGCAGTGGACCAAACCCTCTGTGATGCTCGTCAACGAGGCCAACTACTCCGACGCCCACGGCACGCCCTACGTCTATCAGACGCTGAAAATCGGCGACATTGTCGGCGCTCCTGTGCCCGGCACTATGACCGCCGTGTGGTGGGAAAATCAGATTGACCCCACGCTCATCTTCGGCATTCCTCAGGTGACCTCGCTCGACATCCACGGCGAGCCGCTGGAGAACAAACAGCTTAATCCCGACGTCGAGGTCTACAACGACCCCGCCGCCGTTGCCGCCGGTCAGGACGCTCAGCTCGAAGCCTCCGTGCGCACCCTGCTCGAAAAACTCGACAAGAAGTAATCTCCCCGCGCTCCGGCGCTTAGAATACACACCAAAAACGGACTCCATCCCATGCCCCGAGGGCTGTAGGATGGAGTGCGTTAGTTTTGGTCTGACGGGATGGGGTCAGGCTTTGATTTTGTAGCCGCGGGCCATCTCCTCCAGGTCGTGGAGGAGCGAGGGTTCGTCCTTGAGCACGATGCGGGCGTGCGTCAGAATCTGCTGGGCCTTGATGTAGTAGGCGTTCTTGAGAGCGCTCTCGTCTTCGTCGGTGCTCCTTAAGAAGCCTTTCTTCTTTGCCTGGGGAGCGCAGCACGAGAAGAATTCCACAAGGCCTTTCTTGGTCTCGGGCAAGGGGAAGTTGCGGATAGCCTGCACCTTCATATTGGTCTTGTCGGACACGAGGTTGTTCTCAAAAATTGAGCGGAGACCCTTGCGCTCCACCTTGCGAGTGTCGATTTCCTCGAGCTTGGCAAGCAGCTGGTTCCAGGGGCTGACGGCGATACCGTCCTCGGTGTACTCATATCCGCAATCGGGACATTTCGAGGCGAGCGACACGATGGGAGCGCCGCAGTGGGGGCACTTCGCGGGCGTGCGTCGGGGCGCGGAGGCCATTTGGGCGGCGGCCTCTTTCTGCTGTTTCTGATTGCGCTCGTAGAGGCGTGCCTCGACCATCATCTGAAGCTCGTCGGCGGAGATGCCCTCGGCGGCGGCATGCTGCATGAGCACGCGGCACTCGCTCTCGGAAATCTGACCGTCGGTGACGGCGACGTCGATGAGATGGTTGAGGTGTTCGGAGGGACCTGCATTGGCGGGGCGTGCGTTCATGCCGGGTACGGCCGGAGCACCGGGTAAGGGCGGCACGGGCGGCATGGGAGGAGCAGCGGGTGCGAAGAGCGAAGCCACGGCGGCCACTTCGGCGGCGCGCTGCCAGTTGGGCATGCCGTCCATATATACGTAGGAGTCGCGTGTGAACGTGCCCTGGTCAATCATCTGACGCAGCGTGGCGCGGTCGTAGGGGCCGTAGCTCTGACCTTCGTAGGCCACCATCACGCTGAGCGGCTGCTCGGCGCCGGGCACGGGAGGCATCGGAGGCCGGGGCGCGGCAGGAGCGGGAGCGGCGGGAGCTGCGAACTCAGCTTCGTCCTCAACTTCCTCTTCTTCCTCCTCTTCTTCGTCTTCCTCATCGAACTCTTCGTCCTCATCAAGCACCTCATCGTCTTCGAGCTCTTCGTCCTCGTTCAGTTCCTCGTCGTCGGGGAGCTCGGGGTCGTCGTCCTTGTCGTTGTCTTCGGAGCCGAAGCTCGACATGCTCTTGCCGAAGCTGTTGGCGGCGTTGCTCAGACTTTTGGATCCGTTTTGAATCATGTTCTCCATGGCTTTGGCAGCATTCTGGATGCCTTTGCCCGTGGCGTCGCCGAGGCCGCCGGAGAGAAATTTATCTAAAAATCCCATTGCGATATGCTTTTCTTTTCGTGGTTTGGATAATCGGGTGTGGCGAATACAAAGATTGCGCCTGCGGAGCCGTCACGGGCATACCGCAGGCGCAATCGATGTTTGTTCGGGCGGGGGAATTACTTCAGGCCGCAGGCTTTGCAGCGCTCCGAAATCTGAGTGAAGAAGTCGTTGCCCTTGTCATCGACGAGGATGAAGGCGGGGAAGTTCTCCACGCGGATTTTCCAGATGGCTTCCATGCCCAGCTCGGGATACTCCAAGAGCTCGACTTCCTTGATGGAGTTCTGAGCGAGGACAGCGGCGGGGCCGCCGATGGAGCCGAGGTAGAAGCCGCCGTGTTTCTTGCAGGCGTCGGTCACCTGTTTCGAGCGGTTGCCTTTGGCAATCATCACCATCGAGCCGCCGGCAGCCTGGAACTGGTCGACATAGGGGTCCATGCGGCCTGCCGTTGTGGGACCGAAGGAGCCGGAGGGCATGCCCTTCGGGGTCTTGGCGGGACCGGCGTAATAGATGGGATGGTCTTTGAGATACTGAGGCATGGGCTCGCCGGCGTCGAGGCGCTCTTTGATTTTGGCGTGGGCGATGTCGCGGCCGACGATGATGGTGCCGTTCAGCGACAGACGTGTGCTGACGGGATATTTGGTGAGCTCGGCGAGAATCTCGGGCATGGGACGGTCGAGGTCGATGGTGACCACGTCGCCTTCGCCGGCTTTGCGCAGTTCTTCGGGGATGAGTTCGCCGGGGTTGCTGTCGAGCTTCTCGATCCACAGACCCTCGCGGTTGATCTTGGCCTTGACGTTGCGGTCGGCCGAGCAGCTGACGCCGAGGCCCACGGGGCATGAAGCGCCGTGTCGGGGCAGACGGATGACGCGGATGTCGTGGGCGAAGCATGTGCCGCCGAATTGAGCGCCCAGGCCCAGCTCCTCGGAGCATTTCTTAAGCTCTTTCTCCAGCTCGATGTCGCGGAAGGCGTGGCCCAGCTCGTTGCCCTCGGTGGGCAGGTTGTCATAATATTTGACAGAGGCTTTCTTCACGGTCTCCAGGTTCTTCTCGGCGGAGGTGCCGCCGATGACGAAGGCGATGTGGTAGGGGGGGCAGGCGGCTGTTCCCAGCGACTTCATCTTCTCCACGAGGAAGGGGAGGAGAGTCTTGGGGTTGATCAGGGCCTTTGTCTCCTGATAGAGGTATGTCTTGTTGGCCGAGCCGCCGCCTTTGGCCACGAAGAGGAAGTGGTACTCGTCGCCCTCGGTGGCGTGGATGTCGATCTGAGCGGGCAGGTTGCAGCCGGTGTTCACCTCGTCATACATGTTGAGGGGAGCGTTCTGGCTGTAGCGGAGATTGTCGGTGGTGTAGGTGTCGTAAACGCCGCGAGAGAGTTTCTCCTCGTCGTCGCAGCCGGTGAACACGAACTGACCTTTCTCGCCGTGGATGATGGCTGTGCCCGTGTCCTGGCAGAAGGGGAGCTGGCCCTTGGCGGCCACCTCGGCATTGCGCAGCATGGTCAGAGCCACGAACTTGTCGTTGGCGCTGGCATTGGGGTTGGTGAGGATCGAAGCCACCATCTTGTTGTGCTCGCGGCGGAGCATAAAGGCATTGTCGTGGGTGCACTGACGGGCCAGGACGGTGAGAGCCTCGGGGTCAATCACCAGGAACTCGTGGCCGCCCCAGTTCTCCACCTTCACATAGTCGGAGGTGAGGTGGTAGTACTCGGTGGTGTCGGGACCCAGGGGGAACATCTTCTGATACTTATAGGGTTTAGTTGCCATAAGAGATAAAGTGTTATAGAATTGAAGTTATAGTCACGTGGGAGGAGTAAACGGAGCACAAGGGAACCGCACCACAAAAGTACAAAAAAATCTGATAACAACCTCAATCCAACGCTATAAAAAAGCATCCCGCTTCCACGGCGGGTGAAAAGGGGATGAAAAGGGTGCGGAAACGAAGACGCCTCCGGCGTCAGCGGGGTGCTGACGGCGGAGGCGCCGGATGAGTTTCGTTGGCGTTACGGAATCAATAGTTCTCGGCCTTGATTTCGAAGAAAGCCTGGGGATGGAAGCAAACGGGGCAAACCTTGGGGGCGTTTTTGCCGATAACGATGTGACCGCAGTTGCGGCAAACCCAGATGGTGTCGCCCTCGCGTGAGAAGACGAGACCGTCCTTTAGATTCTCCAGCAGGCGCAGGTAGCGCTCTTCGTGGGTGCGCTCGATGGCAGCCACACCGCGCATCTGCACGGCAATGGCGTGGAAGCCCTCGGCCTCGGCCTCGTCGGCCATCTTGGCGTACATATCGGTCCACTCATAGTTCTCGCCGGCGGCGGCGTCCTTGAGGTTCTCGGCGGTGTCGTGCAGCTCGCCGCCCTGCAGGAGCTTGAACCACAGCTTGGCGTGGGCAAACTCGTTGGCGGCAGTCTCCATGAACAGTGCGGCAATCTGCTCGTAGCCGTCCTTCTGGGCCTTGCGGGCGTAGATTTCATAACGGTTGCGGGCCTGTGACTCGCCGGCGAACGCTGTCTTCAGATTGGCTTCGGTTTTTGTTCCTTTCAGTGATTTCATAATGATGTGAAGTTTGTTTTGTGATGTTTTGAAGAAAAGATGTTAGTGAATAATAATATTAAGATATAACAATCGGGCGGCCGTGATTGTTCATGCCTGAATAATCAGCATGACCGTGTAGGCAATATAGAGGACGGTGAACAATGCGCCTTCGCCACGTGTGATGACGCGGTGTCCGATGAGCCATCCTGATGCCCAGAAGAGCACGGCGGCGGCGGTCATGGTGAGCAGGTCGAAGTTGGTGACTCCGCCAAGGGGTAGGGGACGCACGACGGCGGAGCATCCGAGGACAAAGAGGATGTTGAAGATGCAGCTGCCGATGACGTT
>SFOH01000076.1 GCA_004552485.1 Bacteroidales bacterium
TTTCTTCGAGAACAAAGCCATGTACGCCGCACTGGGACTGACCCCCGACACCTGCTGTCTGGACATCTCCGGCGTGCGCACACCTCTTGAGGGCCAGCGCTTTGTGCTGTCGACGCGCAGTCTCCCTTACAAGATAGTGCGTTCGTTTGGACGTATCCTGCGACCCGTAGAGATGAACGTGCTGGAGAACGTGCCGGGAAATGAGATTTTCCTCTACGACATGCTCTCGCCGGACATCTGCCACCGCAACGCCCGTTCTCAGTCCTTCATCTATCACCACCGCATCATTGACATCGTCAGCCTGGTGCGAGGTTACGGAATCGGACGTCTGACGCGCGACATTCTATCGCGCGTGATTGAGAAAATCAGCCGCCGTTAACCTATCGCCCTCCCATTATCCATCTCAATATTGCAATATAAACCGTCAATGCCGGAACACACCGTCATCACACATAAACAAGTCACGAACCCAGGCAACACAAGCCGTAGCCACACGCTGTTCTCGTGGACACGCTCGTGGCTCAAGTACCACACACGCTATTGCATCGAAAAGAACCGCTACTTCATCTATCCCTACTATTCTTTCTCCACGGGCACCCACTCGGCCCGCGCCCAGGCCCACTATCAGACTGTCCTTCAGATGGCTATCGAAGGTCCGCTCCGACTGCCCGACACGCCCGCGCAGGCCGTTTGCTACGACGCTTTCTTTGAGAACAAGGCGCTCTACGATGCTCTCGGTCTCACTGAGGAGACATGCTGCCTCGACATCTCCGGCCTGCGCACGCCCCTTGAGGGCCAGCGGTTTGTACTCTCTACGCGCAGCCTTCCCTACAAGATTGTCCGCTCGTTCGGACGCATGCTCCGGCCCGTGGAGATGAACGTGATTGAGAATGTGCCCGGAAACGCCATCTTCCTCTACGACCGTCTCTCTCCGGCCCTCCACATCCGCAACGCCCGCTCCGACTCTTTCCTCTATCACTACCGCATCAACGACATGCTCAGCGTCATGCGCGGTTACGGCCCGGGGCGCCTCGTGCGCGACGCCTTCTCGCGCCTCATTGGAAAAATAACACGTAATTAACTCCCATATTAACCATAAATTATTATGTCAGTATTTAAAGACAAAGTTCTCCTTATCACCGGCGGCACCGGCTCTTTCGGAAACGCCGTGCTCCGCCGATTCCTGGACTCGGACATCAAAGAAATACGTATCTTCTCACGCGACGAGAAGAAACAGGACGACATGCGCCACCGCCTCCAGTCGCCCAAAGTGAAGTACTACATCGGCAACGTGCGCGACCGCGAGTCAATCGACATCGCCATGCGCGGCGTCGACTATGTCTTCTCCGCCGCCGCCCTCAAGCAGGTGCCCTCCTGCGAGTTCTTCCCCATGGAGGCCGCACGCACCAATGTCGAAGGCACCAACAACGTTCTGCTCAGCGCCATCGAGCACGGCGTGAAGAACGTGGTCGTGCTCTCCACCGACAAAGCCGCCTACCCCATCAACGCCATGGGCATCTCAAAGGCTCTCATGGAGAAAGTTGCCATCGCCAAAGGCCGCGAGCTGGGCGAAGGCGCGCAGACAACCATCTGCTGCACACGCTACGGCAACGTGATGGCCTCGCGCGGCTCCGTGATTCCCCTGTGGGTCGAGCAGATGATGGACGGCAAGCCCATCACCATCACCGACCCGGAGATGACGCGCTTCATGATGACTCTCGACGACGCCGTCGACCTCGTCGTCTACGCATTCACCCACGGCCACAACGGCGACCTCTTCGTGCAGAAAGCTCCCGCCGCCACCCTCGCCACGCTGGCTCAGGCCCTCAAGGAAATCTATGCCAAGGTCGACCCCAAGTACGGCGAAACCGAGGTGAAAGTCATCGGCACACGCCACGGCGAGAAACTCTACGAGACCCTCGTCACCCGCGAGGAGATGGCCAAGGCCATCGACATGGGCAACTACTACCGCATCCCCTGCGACACCCGCGACCTCAACTACGACAAGTTCTTCACCGTCGGCAACGAGGAAGTGTCGCGCATCGAGGACTACCACTCGCACAACACCGCCCGCCTCGACGTCGAGGGCATGAAGGAACAGCTCATGCGCCTGCGCTTCATCCAGGCCGACCTGGGCCTCATCCCCGCCGACACCCAGCGCGAGATTCGCTCGGAGTAATCCTCTGAATGACCGACGTCCGCAACATATCCGCCACCGTCTCACCCTCAGCCGCCGCCGGGGGCCACACTCTTGCGCGCCCCCCGCGGCAGTCCAACTTCGAACTGCTGAGGATCGTGGCAATGTTCCTGGTGCTCGTGCTCCACGCCGACTTCCTGTCGCTGGGTGTGCCCGAAGCCAAAGACTTTGCCGCCGCGCCCGCCAATGCCTGGACGCGCACCTTCTTCGAGATGATGGCCATCTGCGCCGTCAATGTCTTCGTGATGATTTCCGGATGGTTCGGCATCCGCGCCACCCTGCGCGGCGGCCTCCGGTTCCTCTTCCAGGCCTGCTTCTTCTACTTCGGCATCTACGGCGTCATGCTCCTCACCGGCGGCGCCGAGATGACGGCGAAGAATCTCCTGGAGTGCATGAAAATGGACTGGTTCACAATCGCTTACCTCACGCTGTTCATCATCTCGCCAGTGCTCAATGCCTTTGCCCGGCAGGCCACAGTGCGGCAGTTCGCGGGAGTGCTCGCGGCTTTCTTCCTGCTGCAGACACTCTACGGCTGCACCGAGCTTAACGATCAATTCAACCGCGGCTACTCGGCAATATCCTTCGCCGGCATCTACCTGCTCGCTCGCTTCATGAGCCTTCACCGCCGTCGCTTCTTTCGCTTCGGACTGCTTGTCTACCTGGCATGCCTGCTTGCCAAAGCGCTGATATTTTGGGCATTGAGCGGCTCGGAGGATTACAACAGATGGGCGCTCTACTACATCAACCCGCTGGTAATCCTTCAGGCGGCGGCGCTCGTCGCCTTCGTCTCCACGGTGAAGATGCCCGTCATCCGCATCATCAACCGCATCGCCGCTTCGGCCTACGCCGTCTATCTGCTCCACATCAACGACTTCATCCTCGTCAAATACTTCAAGTCGAACGTCGTTCAGCTCTACAACCAATACTCCGGTGTGGAGTGCATCGGCCTGATTCTGATGTTTCTCGTGGTGGTCTTCTGCGCCGGCATCCTCGTCGACCAAGTGCGTATTCTGCTGTGGAACGCCGTGAGCGTCTGGCTTCCGGCCCTTTTCCGCAAATCATCCCGCAAGCCCAAACCCGCTCCCGCTACCGAATGACTTCCCCCTTATGAAATCCTCAAACCGCATAATCGTAAACACGCTGGCCCAGTACGCGCGCACGCTCATCAACCTCGTGCTGTCGCTCTACTCGGCACGCCTCGTGCTTCAGATTCTGGGCGAGGACGACTATGGCATCTATGCCCTCATCGGCGGCGTGGTGGCCATGCTCTCCTTCTTCACCAACTCGCTGGTGAGCAGCACCCAGCGCTTCCTCTCCATCGGCCAGGGGCGCGGCAACCTCGAGGAGCTGAAACGAATATTCTCGAGCAGCCTTCTGCTCCACATCATCCTCGGCCTCGCCGTCACCGTCATCCTGGAGTGTCTCACGCCATTCCTCTTCGACGGATTCCTCAACATTCCGCCCGACCGCACCGAGGCCGCCATCATCGTCTACCAGCAGGTGGTGGTGATGGTCTACATCTCTTTCCTCTCGGCGCCGTACAAGGCCCTGCTCGTCTCCCGCGAGAACATCGTCTACACCTCTATAGTAGATGTGGCGGACGGAGTGATGAAGGTGGTGCTCGTGCTCATTCTCCCTTACATCCCGGCCTCGCACCTCGTGGCCTACGGATGGATCATGCTGTTCATCACCGTCTTCGAGTTCTTCTGCTTCTCGGTCTACACCCATCGCAAATACGAGGAATGCGTCTTCCCGCGGTGGCGCCATCTCACGCGCGAGTATGTGCGTCAGCTCATGGCCTTCACCGGCTGGATCACCTATTCCACGCTCTGCATCGCCGTCCGCAATCAGGGCCTGGCCATCATCCTGAACCGCATCAAAGGCCCGGCCATCAACGCCGCCTACGGCATCGGCATGCAGATCTCCGGCATGGTCAGCTTCGTGAGCACCTCGCTCACCAACGCCATCGCCCCGCAGCTCATGGCCAGCGAAGGCGGCTCGAAGCGCGAGCAGATGCTCTTCCTCTCCGAAATGAACTCCAAGTTCTCATACCTGCTCCTGGCCGGCGTCGGCATCCCCGTCATGTTCGAGATGCAGGTGGTGCTGAAGGCATGGCTCGGCGACGTCCCCGACTCGACGGCGCTGTTCGGCTGCATGTTCCTGATCATGATGATTGTCGACATGCTCACCACCGGCCTCGCCGCCGCCAACAACGCCGTGGGCCGCATCGGCCGCTACGTGCTCATCGACTACACCCCGAAACTGCTGGCCGTGCCGGCGTGCTGGTATGCCCTCCACCGCGGCTGCGGAATGTGGACGGTGCTCGCCGTTATGGTCGCCGTCGAGACGCTGTGCATGCTCATTCGCCTGCCGTTGTCGCGACGCATCGAAGGCTTCAGCATGGGCCGCTACTGCCGCAATGTGCTGGCCCGCGTGGTCGTGCCCACGCTCGTGTCGCTGGCAGTATGCACCGCCGTGCACTTTCTCACCGACTCGGCATGGCGCATCCTCCTCACCTTATCCCTCGCTCTCCCCGCTTTCGCCATAGCGGCTTACCGGTTCTCGCTCGTCGACATCGAACGCCGCAAAATCGACTCTATCCTCGCAATGCTTCATCTGAAAAAACATTAATCCCCGCGCATAATGAAAATACTTGTTACCGGCGCAAAAGGCTTCGTTGGCCGCAACCTCTGCGCTCAGCTTAAGAACATCCGGGACGGAAAGGCCCGCAACTACCCCGTCACTGTCGACGAGGTCTTTGAATACGACATCGACTCGACACCCGAACAACTCGACCGCTACTGCGCCGAGGCCGACTTTGTCTTCAACCTCGCCGGCGTCAACCGCCCCAAAGACCAGAAGGAATTCATGGAGGGCAACTTCGGATTTGCCTCCACCCTCCTCGACACCCTCAAGAAACACGGCAACACCTGCCCGGTCATGCTCTCCAGCTCCATCCAGGCCACGCTCATCGGCCGCTACGGAACGTCGGACTACGGCAAGTCGAAGCTCGCCGGCGAGGAGCTCTTCTTCGACTACGGCCGCGACACGGGCGCCAAGGTGCTCGTCTACCGCTTCCCCAACCTCTTCGGAAAATGGTGCCGTCCCAACTACAACAGCGCCGTGGCAACATTCTGCAACAACATCGCCAACGACCTCCCCATCCGGGTCAACGACCCCGCCGTCGAGCTTGAGCTGCTCTACATCGATGACCTGGTCGAAGAGATGATTGCCGCCCTGTCCGGCAACGAGCACCACTGCGAGTTCGACGGCGTTGAGACCGTCCTCCGCGACGGCGGACGCTACTGCGCCGTGCCCGTCACCCACAAGGCCACGCTCGGCCACATCGTCGACCTGCTCCACGCCTTCGAGGCTCAGCCGCAGACACTCATGCTCCCCGAAATCCCCGCCGGCTCGTTCGCCAAGAAGCTCTACTCGACATTCCTGAGCTACCTGCCCGCCGACAAGGTGAAATTCCCCCTGAAGATGAATGTCGACGCCCGCGGCTCCTTCACCGAGCTGCTCAAGACCGCCAACTGCGGCCAGGTGTCCGTCAACATCTCCAACCCCGGTATCACCAAGGGCGAGCACTGGCACAACACCAAGTGGGAGTTCTTCATCGTCGTCTCCGGCCACGGCCTCATCCAGCTCCGCAAGATAGGCTCCGACGAAGTGCTCAACTACGAGGTCTCCGGCGACAAAATCGAGGCCGTACACATGCTCCCCGGCTACACCCACAACATCATCAACCTCTCCGACACCGAGCCCCTCGTCACCGTCATGTGGGCCAACGAACCCTTCGACCCCAACCATCCCGACACATTCTTCGAGAAGGTAGACCCCTCACGCAAATAAACCACACATATATACATATATATGAAGACTGACTATTCAGATATAAAATTCAAGGAGAACGGCCGTCTGAAGCTGCTCATCATCGTGGGCACGCGCCCCGAGATTATCCGCCTGGCCGCGGTCATCAACAAGTGCCGCACCTACTTCGACACCATCCTGGCGCACACCGGCCAGAACTACGACTACAACCTCAACGGCGTCTTCTTCAAGGACCTGAAGCTGGCCGACCCCGAGGTCTACATGGACGCCGTGGGCGACGACCTGGGCGCCACCGTCGGCAACATCATCAACGCCTCCTACAAGCTGATGGCCGCCATCAAGCCCGACGCCCTGCTCATCCTGGGCGACACCAACTCGTGCCTCTCAGCCATCCCCGCCAAACGCCTCCACATCCCCATCTTCCACATGGAGGCCGGCAACCGCTGCAAGGACGAGTGTCTGCCCGAGGAGACCAACCGCCGCATCGTCGACATCATCTCCGACGTGAACATGGCCTACTCTGAGCACGCCCGCCGCTACTTAGCTGACTGCGGCCTCCCCCGCGAGCGCACCTACGTCACCGGCAGCCCCATGGCCGAAGTGCTCCACCAGAACCTCGACGACATCATGGCCAGCGACATCCACGCCCGCCTCGGCCTCGAAAAGGGCAAATACATCCTCCTCTCCGCCCACCGCGAGGAGAACATCGACACGGAGAAAAACTTCCTCAGCCTGTTCAACGCCATCAACGCCATCGCCCGCAAGTACGACATGCCCATCCTTTACAGCTGCCACCCCCGCAGCCGCAAGCGCCTGGAGCAGAGCGGTTTCGAGCTTGACAA
>SFOH01000033.1 GCA_004552485.1 Bacteroidales bacterium
GGTGGGCATTTTCACGTGGGTGTCGTCGATGAATGTCATGAAGACAACGCGCTGGCCGTCCATGATGGTGCTCCACTCGCGGGTGTCGGCGTTGAAGTCGAGGCGGGTGACAACGCCGTCGGGGCCGGTGATGGTGTAGCCGTTCTTGTCGCATTTGCAGAGATAACGGCCGTTCTCGCCCTCGATGACTTTAGTGCCCTGGGCAACAGGATTGCTGCCGCTCCAGAACTCTATCGAGTTGATTACCAGGATGTCAGCCAATGCCGACACCTCATATACGGGGAGAATCCAGAAGGCGATGAACACCAGCTCGTTGACGAACTTGCTGTCAATCTTGCTGTTCCAGGTCAGCAGCTTGTTGGTGAGCTTGAAAGAGCCGATGCAGGAGGTGCTGAGAACTGAGCCGCACACGACTGTCAGGGCGAGGGCCACGGTAAGGATGGTCTTTTTCATAAGGGTGGATTTTTTATGTTTTAGTAAAAAAAAAGGTGGATTACAATTTATTTCTTTTGGGGATTAGCGTTATTTGCCGACCGTCTTTGAGGCCAGCTTGTAGAATTCGGTGACTTTGCGGACATATTCGGTGGTCTGGCGGCCGCGGAAGTATCCGTATTTCACGACGGGGTCGTTGTAATACTCGGGGCGGCTCTCCATGAGCACGGCTTTTTCGACGTTGCCGTACCACTTCTGCGGGTCCATGCCATATTTACGGGCGAGGGCGATGCCGTCCAGGATGTGCGCGATGCCGGAGTTGTAGGCGGCAAGCTTGAAGAGCCGGCGCTCGTCGGGGTCGCTGACGTATTTTGCCAGCGACGTCTCCAGGCTGTTCATGATGTCGGCGGCGAGTTTGACGCTTGTCTCGGGGCTCGCGAGGGCGCCGGGGCTGACGCCGTGACCCTGCGCCACGGAAGGCATAATCTGCATGATGCCGCGAGCGCCGGCCCATGACACGAGGCCCGGGTCGAAGCCGCTCTCGACGTAGCCCATGGCCGCAAGGAGGCGCCAGTCTTCGCCGGCGGCGTCGGAGTATTTGCGGAAGAGGTCGTCGTACTGCGAGATTTTTCCGCCGGAGAAGCCCATGGTGAGCGGGCCGGGCATGGCCTTGCTCTGCTCATAGTAGCGGCGGTATTCCATGTTGACGGCGCGACGCGGCGCCTCGCCGCCGAAGTAGGCGCTGATGCTGTCGGCCAGCCACGCCTTCGCAGGGCTCACGGCCCAGCGACTTTGCTGGTCAAAGCTCAGCGCGAGGGTGATGTCCAGGCCGGGATAATACGTTTTGTTGAGTTTGGCGATGTCGGAGTCGACGACGGTCATGGGCAGCTCTGAGGACGCCACTTTGTCCAGGAGGTCCTCCTCGGTGATGGAGTCGGGGTCGACGGCATGGATGCGGATTCCGCCGCCGAGCTCGCTGTCGAGGTTGCGCAGGCGGTGGTAATATTTTGAGTCGGCCGGCACATATATGTCCTTGCCAACGAGGCCGGTGACGTCGCGCACCACGCTGTCGCCTCGGGGCTGCACGAGCACCTGGTGGGTGTAATTCTCGGGGCCTGTGAACACCACGCGGCGTTTGCTCTCGGCGGTGACGGGCACTTCGTAGGCCACGAGGTCGACCCGGCCGCTGTCGAGCATGTCGAGGGCCTTTGCCAGCGAGGGCGCCACGGTGAGATCCAGCTCCATGCCTTTCTCGCGTGCCAGCGCCGAAACGAGGCTGTAGTCGAAGCCCATGTTCTCGTCGCGGTAGTGGAAGTAGGAGGCGGGGCTGTAGAGCGTGGCCACGCGCAGCGTATCGGGCAGAGGACGGACAGCGTCTTCGCTCTTGCCGCCACCACCACACGCCGCCGTCAGCACGGCCATGACCAGGAGGGATAATATATTGCGTATCTTACTCATACTCAAAGGTTCCGTATGGGGTTACGATACTCATTCCGCTGCCTTGGACAAAGCGCCCGGTCACCTGCGCCGCCACACCGTAGCGTGCGGCCCGGGCGATGACGGCCGCGGCGCTCTCTTCGGGCACAATGACCTCCATGAGGCAGCCCATGTTGAAGACCTGATACATCTCGCGGGCGCTGACACCGGGGACGTCGGCCATCATGCGGAACACTTCGGGCACCGGCAGCGTATTGTCTTTCACGACGCGGAGATGTGGCACGGCCTTGCAGGTTTTGCAGTGTCCGCCGCCGGTGATGTGTACCATTCCGCGGACGATAACAGCTTCATCATTAAGCACCTCGCGCAGCACGGGCAGGAAGGTTCGCGTGGGGCTCACGAGAAGCGGCCTACTTTCGGGGCACCTCGGCAAAAGGTCGTGGCGCAGCCATGTCAGCCCGTTGCAGCCCACGCCGGAGTTTTCCTGTTCCTCGTAGGTTGCCTGACCGTAAGAGGCGAGGCCCACGATGACGTCGCCGGCGCGTACCTCCGCGTTGTCGATAATCCTGTTCTGCGGCACGCGGCCGACGGCGCTCATGTCGAGGGTGAAGCGCGTGACCATCTCCGGCACATCGGCCGTCTCGCCGCCGCCGCTGACGATGTCGATGCCGAGGGCGCGCAACCGGGCACAGCGTTCTTCGACGGCCGCAATCAGCGCCGCCACAGCCGCATCGTCCACGACGCGCGGGTTGCGGTTGATGACCGTGTTGATGACGAAGCCGCCGGTGATGCCCACGCAGGCCATGTCGTCGGTGTTCATGACGATGGCGTCCTGTGCCAAGGCTCTGACCTCTTGCGGATTGCCGAGGTCGGTAAGCAGCGCCTTCGTGCCCGTGCCGTCGGAGTGGAGCACCATGCCGCCGGGCATAATCCGGCAGAAGGCACCCGGGCGCACGCCGCCGTAACAGCTCGTCAGAGCTGAGGCGAGTGCGGTTTTCGACGATGACACTCCGAGCTCTCTGTAGCGGCGCGCGTCAGTCATGGTCAGTAGTCGTATTCAAGTTCGAAATTGTCAACCCACAGAATGGCGCCGTTGCCGCCGGTGAAGTAGTCGCCGTATTTGCTGGCCGACGCCGTGATGAGGATGTATTTGGGCACGCGCGAGGTCGACTTGTATTTCAGCTCAAACTCAAACGGCGTGTACTCGCTGACGTTCTCGCCCATCTCCATCTTGCCGTAGGCCACGACATACGAGCCGTTCTCGTCGAAGAGCTGGCGGTTGTTGGGGTTGGTGCGGATTTCGAAGGGCGTGTTCTGGTCGATGAGGGCGCACCAGATGATGCACGTGTCGGGACGGTTCTTAAGGCTTTCGAAGCCGCTCGAGGTCGAGGAAATCGGCGCGGTGGTGTACTTGAAATAGCCGCGCATCTTGGTGGGACGCTGGGTGAAGGGGCGGCCGAAGGAGAGGATGCCGTTGGTGCCGTCGGTGCGCACATAGTCGCCGACGAAGATGTTGCCGGCAGCGAGTTTGCCGAGCAATCCGATGCCCACGAACTTGGTCTGCAGCATGGCAGCAAGGCCGTTGGAGTCGACGGTTTCCTCGGTGGGAACGGTGTTGCTGGGGCCGAGCGTGGTGGCGCCCTTGTTGCCGGTGCCCCAGTAGTTCTCGCCGCCTTCAGCCCACGGACACCACACCTTTCCGTCAAGCCACCAGCTGTCGAAGTTCATGTTGGGCGGCTGGATGCTCATGCCGGTAGTGAACTCCACGGAGGCGCCGACGTCAGAGCCGCTGACAGCGCGCGCCTCGTAGGTTGTGTTCTCCGACAGATGGAGCAGACGCGCATGGAAGTTGCCGCCGTTGACGGTCATCCATGCCTGCGGAACGCGTGTCCACTCCGCGTCACCCTTCAGACGGTATTCCACGCCGAAGTCCGAGCCCTCGACACCCTGGCCGTAGACCCATGCGACGTTGGTCCAGGCGTCGACGCTGGCGGTGGTGACAAGTGCCTCGGTGACATCGACATAGATGGTCCATATCTCGCGGTGGCCATGGTTGGTGACCACCACCTCGACGGCATGGGTGAAGTCGACATTCTGATTGTTGAGGTCGGGCACCATGACGGAGCCTTCTGCACCGAGCTTGATGCGGTCGACATGGAGGTTGGCGAGGTCGACGGCGTCGGTGACGGACAGCACCACGCGCTTTGCGGGAACGTCGATGGTGGTGGAGCCGACCTGGCCGTTCACGCTCATGTAGCGCTCGATGGTCTGCACGCCCGTGATGGTCCACTCGTAGTCATAATAAAGGAAGAGCTTGACCAGCGCGGGGCGGCTCAGGTCGAGGGGCTGACTGAAGGCGCTGTCCTTGACGACGGCGCCGGGCGTGAGGCGATAGTCCTCGATCATCACATTATATATATCCGTCTCCTCGGGGAAGTAGAGGGTGACGGTTTTCTTCGTGGAATCGATGCGGGCGTTCTGACTCTGCCCCACGGCCACGATGTCCTGGATATTTGCCTGGATGTGGGGATAGGGTATGTCGTCCTTGATGCATCCGCCGGAGAGGATGCCGGCGGTGACGGCCACGGCGGCCATCAGCGCATATATGGCTGTTCTGAGAGTGTGGCTCATATCACAACTAACATTCCGAAGTTAATATTGAAGATGTTGAAGCGGAAGTTGGCGCCGGAGCTGAAGCGGCTGCCCTCGTCCGTGCCGTTGGTGGTCTGGTCTTCCTTGCGCAGTTTGATGCCGAAGACGCCGAAGCTGACGTTGAAGGCCACGTTCTGCTGCATGAAGATGGCCACGCCGGGGCTGAAGTTGAGGCTGGCCTGGGTGACGGTGGTGCGCGTGTCCTTCGGCTCGTCGTTGAAGAGGCGTTTGAAGCGCGACTGGCCGCTCTGGAACATCAGGTCGACCTCGTTGAAGACGCTGAAACGCTTCTGGCGGCCGAGGCCGACATAGTTGCGGTAGGCGCAGCCCATGGCATACGACTCCTGATAGTAGCCGACATCGCGAATCGAGAAGTTGAGGTCGTCGCTGAAGTCCACGGCCAGGTGGTTGAGGTCGGCCGTGCCGCGCGTGTAGTTCACCTTCAGGCCGATGCTCTGATTGTGGCGGAAGAAGTAGGCGGCGCTGAGGTTGATGGAGTAGATTTTGCCGCCGAAGTCGAAGTCGTTCAGGATATTGAGCAGCTGTATGTCCTTGGTGTTCAGCTCGCCGTAGCTGGCCGTGACGCCGAAGCCCCAGCAGCCTTTCGGGATGTAGAGATAGTTGTAGAGGCCGCGGTCAAAGCGGCCGAAGTTGCGTTCGGGGAGGATGATGGCCGTGGTGTCGCCGCGGGCGACCACCATCTCCTGCTCGGCCGTCTGGCGTCTCTCGGTGTTGGCCACGGACTTCTTGCGCATGATTGTCTGCGCCTGGACGCCGGCCGTCGCCAGCATCAGCGCCAGCACCGCCGCAATCCTCAGTATGTTGCTTTTTCTTGCCATGGCTCAGATATAGAATGTGCACCCGAAGGTGATGGAAAACAGGTTGATACGGAAATTGGCCATCTTGAACTTGCGGTCGGCGACGTAGATGCGGTCGGTGGTGCTCCGCGCGTGGCTGTAGTTGAAGCCGAGGACGCCGACGTTCACCTCGATGGCCGAGTAGTTGTTGAGGAACATGACCAGGCCGGGCGCCATGCCCACGTTTATGTTCCACGACTTCTCGAAGGTGCCGGTGAAGTCAACGCCGCTGCCTTTCTCGATCTTGCTCTCGCCGCCGCCGAACTCGGCCTGCATCTCGGCGAACATGCCGAAGCGCGTGCCGGCGCCGAGGCTCAGGTAGTAGCGGAAGGCGGCCATGGCGGAGAAGTTGTGGTTGATGGTGAACAGATGGTCGACGTCATAATCGGTCTCGGAGTCGAGCACGAAATGCGCCTTGTCGAGTTTGATGCGGCTGCGGTTGTAGGCGAGGCGACCGCCGGCGGCCATATTGTCCTGGAAGGTGTACATGACCATGGGCGACACCTTGAACGAGTATGTGTCGCCGTTCAGGTTCTCGACAATCAGGAACTGGTAGTTGTCCTGGCTCGACTGGCTGTAGCTCACGCTGACGCCCGTGATCCACTGCCCCTTGGGGATGAACGTGCTCATCTCAATCTCCCTTTCGAACTGCGGAATCTCCGCTGCAGGCACTTCGGCCACAATCTCGGAGGTCTCGATGGCCACGACGGCCGAGTCGGCGGCGAGGGAGTCAGCGCGCGCCGTCGCCGTCAGCGTGTCGGGCGCCGCGACGGCTGCCTCCGTGACCTCGGACAAGGCCAAGGCCGGGGATGCGCACATCATCAGGGCCGCTGTTATGTTGATTAATTTCTTCATTATCTGTCGTTTAATATGAGAATGTAAGCTGGCTCACCCACAGCGTGCTGCCGTGCATGATGCCCAGTTTGGGAAGGGCCGTCACGGGCACATGGCGGTCTTCGTACTCCTGCGTTCCCGTTGCCGTGCTCGAGCAGAACATGATGCAGAGGCGGTTGGGGTGGACGCCGTAGTGGCTGTAGGTGAGAGGCACGCTGAAGGCGCGGTAGTCGGGCGCCGTGGCAAACTCGTAGCGTCCCTGAGCCACGAGGGTGGTGTCCGCGCCGGATATGCTCAGCAGGCGTATGTCGACATAGCCGCGGTCGCTGACGACCGTGACGTCGGGGATGAACTTGTAGTAGCCGTTCAGCGACGTGGGACGCGAGGCGAAGTCGCGGCCCTCGCGGAAGATCTCGCGGCCCGAGGCTGCGTCGTACTCGTAGCTGCCCAGGAACATGCGGCCGGCGCTGCGGTGAGCCACTTTCGGAACGTTCAGCGAATAGGGCACCACGTTGCCCTCCTGCTGGATGTAGTCGGGGATGGCCTCGCCGTCGTGATCCCAGCCCACGCTGCTGATGCGGATGGCCTTGATGCTCTGGTTCTGGCTGTCGGTGCCGCGGTTCTCTTCCTTGCAGGCCGGCTGCATGTACCAGGTGTTGGCATTGCGGCTGCCCTTGTAGTAGGTTTTCGCGTTGTTATTGGCCCAGGCGGTCTTGGGCCATTCAACATGTATGTCGCTGTAATTCTGACGGTTGACGATGCTCACCGGCGTGGCCGAATAGCGTCCGCCGCACGCCAGGCCCTTGTCGTCGGTCTCGACGCGCCAGTCCAGGAAATTGCCCAACGGCACGCCTAAGGCTTTCTCAGTGCGCAGCTTGGCCGTCTCGCTCGTCCCGACCACGCTGACGCCGATGGTGTACGGGCTGTCGGCCGTGAGACCGGTGACGACGATGCTGCCGGTCTGCGGGTCGCGGCTAGTGACGGCGGCGAGGACGCTGTTGACGGTGACGGTGGCGTAGCGCGTGACGGCGGCGGTGATGCTGTCGTTGTCGCTGACGATGTGTATGTCGGCGGCGGTGGCATACGGGTCAACTTTTATGCGGAAAGGCGGCGCGGTGCGCTCGACACGCAGCGTGGCGCGGCGGATGTTCAGGTAGTCGACCTCGAGCTTGACGGTTTCGTGGCCGTCGGGGACGGTGAAGGTCACGTCGACGCGTCCCTCGCCGAGGTTCTCCCAGCCGGTCACGGGGCACTCGACGGCGCGCTCGCCGTCATCATCGCCCTGCCCGACAAGGGTGTAGAGCTCTACGTCGTCGCGCTCGACGTCGGGGATCGAGAACCGCAGGCGCGCCGTGGCGCTGTTCACGCCGATGGCCGCGCCGGTCACGCTCTCGACGCTGACGCTCACCGTGCGCGACTCAACGCTCAGCACGGCCGGCGCCGAGCAGACGCCGGCGATGTCCTCGGCCATGAGCGTGAAGGTGCTCACGGTGGTGAGCGTCGACGCCATTGTCTCCACAACGCGCGAGAAGTCGACGGTGTAGCCCGAGGCTGTCTGCGTCACTTTCAGGCCGGCAAAATCGACAAGCTGCTGCTCGTCGGGCGAGAGATTCAGCAAGTCGAGTTCGGAGGGGAAGCTGACGTTGGCATCGGCAGGTCGCTGTATGCTCAGCCACAGATGTTTGAGGGTGCGGCCGGCGGTGGCGTCCATGATGAGCGGCGAGGCGAGAGTGACGCCCTCGCTGACGCTGATCTGCGCGCCGTTCTCGAAGCCCTGGCAGGCGATTTCGGGCGCCGCGGCGTCGAAGATGTCTGCCGCAACATCGAGGCTCTCGCTTCCGGCGGCCGTGGTGATGCTAACCTTCGCGCCGTCATAGTCGACGGCGACTGAGGCGCCATGGGCGGCGGCAACAGTTGTGGTCTGCGGCAGAGCGAGGCGCAGCTCGCGGCTGTCGGAGGCACGCAATAATGTGGCATAATAATGCTGTTTGCCCGCGGCGATGAACATGTCGTGAGTCCGGCCATCGGCGCTGACGGAATAGTATCCGTCGCCGTCGGCATGGACCGTGACGTCGGTCATGGAGACGGGGCCGCCCTCCGCCGACTTGCCGCTCACGCGCAGCATGGCGTCGGTGACTGTGACGGGGATGGTAGCTGTGGTTGTGGCGCCGCCGGTTATGGTGACGGGCATCTCGGCGGCTAAGCGCGGCATGTTCTCGCCCGGGAGCTGTCCCTCGAGGCGCAGCGTGTAGGCGCCGGCCAGGAACGACTCGCGGTCGTCGAAGGCGTCGAGCGCCGCCCACGTGTGGCTGTTGCCGGCCGACGAAGTCAGTGTCATGGCCAGGTCGCCCGACTTCGGAAGAAGTCTCTCGTCAACGCCGACCGCGGTGCCGTCCTCCATGGTTATGCGTCCGTCGACGGTAGCGACGACCCGGAGCAGGCCGTTGTCCGTGGTCACGGCCGTGCTGTTGTCCGAGCACGAGACGGCAACAGGCAGCCATGCCAGCGCCACAGCAACAGCCCGAAGCACGGCTCCGGAGCTGTGCCTTCTCACGCGGAAAAGCCTTGTTCCTTTATTATGTCTCTTCAGAAAGGGCAGCATAAGTTGATGTACAAGAATCCCAATCGGGCACAGTAAGCCCCGGGCTTTTTAACCGCAAAGTTACGCTTTTATTTCCGCCTGACAAAATAATATTCCCCTAACGCCCGCTTCACTTAATAATTTTTGCTAATTTTGTGGTCAAATCCATCTCACATGAACTATCTGCAGATTGACAACCTCACCAAAAGCTACGGCATACGCCTGCTTTTCACCGACATATCCTTCACAGTCAACGAGGGCGAGAAAATCGGCCTCATCGCCAAAAACGGCACGGGCAAAACGACTCTGCTGCGCATCATCGCCGGCGAGGAGGCTCCGGACTCCGGCTCGGTCATCCTCCGCAGCGGCGTGCGCATGGGCTATCTGCCACAGCAGCCAGCTTTTCCGGCCGACTCCACGCCGCAATCCATTGCCGACAGCTTCGCCGATGACGACGAGCGCCAGCAGTTCATACGCCTGCTCACGCAGATGGAGCTCACCGACATGCAGGCGCCCGTGGAGAACATGTCCGGCGGCCAGCGCAAGCGTCTGGCCCTGGCTCAGGTGATTGCCCGCAACCCACAGCTGCTCATCCTCGACGAGCCCACCAACCACCTGGATATCAACACGGTGGAGTGGCTGGAGAACTATCTATCGCGCTCACGCATGACGCTGCTCATGGTCACCCACGACCGCTACTTCCTCGACCGCGTCACCAACCGTATCATCGAAATCGACCGCTCGGCAATCTTCTCGTACGACGGCAACTACGACTACTATCTGCGGCGCCGCGCCGAGCGCATCGAGGCCATGGGCGCCGAACTCGCCCGCGTCCGCAACACCCTGCGCAAGGAGCAGGACTGGATGTCGCGCCAGCCCCAGGCACGTGCCGGCAAAGCGCGCTTCCGCATCAATCAGTTCTACGACCTCAAGGAACGTTCGCGCCTGAACCTGGAGGAAAACAACGTGCGCATCGGCACCGAGAGCACCTACATCGGCAACAAAATCTTCGAGGCCCACAACATCTCCAAAGCCTTCGGCGACAAGGTGATACTGCGCGATTTCTCCTACGTTTTCGCCCGCTATGACAAGGTGGGAATCGTGGGCCACAACGGCGTGGGCAAGTCGACGTTCATCAAGATGCTCATGGGCATGGTGGCCCCCGACTCGGGCCGCTTCGACGTGGGCGAGACGGTGCGCTTCGGCTATTACAGCCAGGAGGGCATCTCGTTCGACAAGTCGAAGAAGGTCATCGACGCCGTCACTGAGTTCGCCGAGGACATCGAGCTGCGCGAGGGCGTGCGGCTCTCGCCGATGCAGTTCCTCCAGCACTTCCTCTTCTCCGTGCCCGACCAGCAGAAGTACATCCACACCCTCAGCGGCGGCGAGCTGTGCCGTCTCCATCTGGCCACGGTGCTCATGCGCCGTCCCAACTTCCTCATCCTCGACGAGCCCACCAACGACCTCGACATCGTCACCCTCGGCATCCTCGAGGAATACCTGGCGTCGTTCAAGGGCTGCGTCATCGTCATCAGCCACGACCGCTTCTTCCTGGACTCCATCGTCGACCATCTCTTCGTGATGTCCGGCGACGGTCTCATCCGCGACTTCCCCGGCTCTTACTCGGACTATCGCGCCTACCTTCGCAGTCAAGCTCAGGAGGCATCAGCCAAAACGCCGGCCAAGGCACCCGCCAAGACGCGCACGGCACAGCGCCCGCCACGCCTCACCTACAAGGAGCAGCAGGAGCTCGCTGCCCTGGAGAAATCAATGGAAAAGATGAATGAGGAGAAGTCCAAGCTCGAGGCCATCTTCAACGGCACGGCCGAGACCTCCGAGGACATCTCCGCCCTGGCCACACGCTATGCCGCCCTCAAAGACGAACTCGACGAAGCCGAGCTGCGCTGGCTCGAGCTCTCCGAGAAAGGCTCGGCAAGCTAATCGCGGCGGGTGCGGAACATTTCGAGCCAGGGGGTGAAGCGCCCGCCGGGAGCCGATGCTGGCGGAACGGGACACGTGCGCACGGCGACGGAACGCTCGGGATGCGGCATGATGGCCAGGTGGCGGCCGTCGGCGGTGACCAGGCCGGCTATGGCGCCGTCGCTGCCGTTGGGATTGCCCGGATACTCATTATAATGATAGCGGAGTGCGACTGCGGGCGCCAGGTTGACGTCTGCGGAGGAATTGTTGTGTTTTATAATGAAGCGGCCCTCGCCATGCGCCACCCACACGCCTAAGGTCGAGGATGCAAGCGGCGCAAGCATCCGCGAGGGCGAATCGGCCGAAACATCCACGCTCAGGAAGGCTGACTCGAAACGGCGGCTGACATTCTCGGCCATGGTGACGGTGACGCCGCCGGTGTTGAAGATGCCCATTTCGACCATGAGCTGGCAGCCGTTGCAGACGCCTAACGACAGCGTGTCGGGACGCGCGTAGAAGCGGTGCAGCGCCTCGCGGGCCACGGGATTGCGCATAAGTGCGGCCGACCATCCGCGGGCGGCGCCGAGGACGTCGCTGTTGGTGAATCCGCCGGTGAAGACGATGAGGCGCACGTCGTCGAGGGTGACGCGGCCCGAGCAGAGGTCGGTGGTGTGGACGTCCATCACATCCCACCCGCCGACATGGAGCGCCCATGCCATCTCGCGGTCGCCGTTGACGCCCTTCTCGCGTATGATTGCGGCGCGGAGTTTTCTGTCGCAGCATGATGCGTCAATGTCGGGCTTCGCGGCGGACCATACGACGGGCTGGCGGCAGAGGTTGGTGAGGCGCACGGCGGCAGTGACGGGGTTGGCCTGTAGGGCGTCAAACCGCGCGGAAGGCGCCAGCCATAATGAGCGCAATTCGTTGATGTCCAGGTCGTAAGTGCCGCAGCGGAAGCGTCGCTCCGGAATGGTGCGTCCGATTTTACGGACGCTGACTCCGTCCATGGCGCGCAGAAACGCCTCCGTGTCGCCGACTTCCACCACCACGGCCGGTGCCTCGGAGAAGAAAGGCAGGTCGGCACTAACTTCCATGCCGCCGCTGATGTTTGCGAAGGCCATCTCGAGGAGCGAAACCGCCAGACCGCCGCGGCCGACATCGTGGACAGCCAGCTTCGGAGCACGCTGCAAGGCGTTGAAGGCGCGGCGAACGGCGGCGGCATCGTCGGCGGGGAAGGGCACGAAGAAGAGGGCGGTGTCGGTGCCTTTGAGCACAGGGCCGGTAGTAGCTGCGACGTCGGCGGTGCGTCCGGCGGCGGTGATGATGACCGTCCCGGGCGCGCGAACGTCAGGGGCGTCGGGATAGTGGCGCGTCATCGACAGCGAGTCTTTGCCGGTGGGAATGGCGATGCCCAACTCTTTGCAGATGTCAGCGGCGGCACTGACAGCAGCATAGAGTCCGGCGCAGTCGCAGGGATTATCTGTCGGCCACATCCAGTTGGCACTCAACACAATACCATCGATACCGCCGTCAATCGCGGCGCCCACTATGTTGGTGAGCGTGCGGACAATGGCGATGCGGGCGGAGCCCTCGGGGCTTGTAAGCGCCATCTCCGGAGCGTGACCGACGGCGATGGCGACGCCGTCCTGTGAGTCGAACGAGAAGGCCGTCACGCCGCAGTCCGCCAGGGGCAATTGCAGTTCGCCGGCGCACTGCTGCTGACACACGAGGCCGCCGACGCTGCGGTCGGCTTTGGCCGTCAGCCAGTCCTTGCAGGCCACGGTCGCTTCACCGAGTCGGCGGCGCAGCCCTTCCTCTGAGAAAGGCTCCGCTGCCTCTTTCTTTAAGAACTTATCCCGACTCTGCGAGCCATACACGACGCGGTGAGGCACAGAGCCGAAGAGCTCCTTCGCGGATAGGTCAAAGACCTTATAATCAGGTTGTTCAAAGACGATGCGGCCTGTATCTTCAATGCGTCCCGCCACGGTCATCGGGCACCGCTCACGCGCAGCCACGGCCGTGAGCAGCCCCAGCGCGGAGGGGCTGACAGCCAGGGCAACACGCTCCTGGCTCTCGTTGCACATCAGCTCGAGGTCGGTGAGCGTGGGGTCGCCCTTGGGGAGCGCCGACAGGTCAACGCATCCACCGACGTCGGCCATCAGCTCGGACAGCGCATTGGCATGACCGCCGGCGCCGTGGTCATGGACGGCGGCGATGCCGGGCGCACTATGCTCGGTGAGCGCACGAAGCACGTTGGCCACGCGCCGCTGCATCTCGGGATTAGCGCGCTGCACAGCATCGAGTTCCAGCGCATTGGAGGCTTCACCGGTAGCCATCGAGGACACCGAACCGCCGCCCATGCCGATGCGGTAGCTGTCACCGCCGAGCACCACGATGGCCATGCCCGGGCATGGTCGGCTCTTGTGCGATGTGCTCTCCGGCACAATGCCCACGCCTCCGGCAAGCATCACGGCTTTGTCGAACGCGCGCAGCTCTCCGTCGGCGTCCACGGCCTCAAAGGTGAGCAGCGAGCCGCAGATGAGCGGCTGGCCGAATTTGTTGGAGAAGTCGGAGGCGCCGTCGCTGGCGCGCACGAGGATTTGCTCGGGGCTGTGGCGCCAGGGACGCGGATTTTCCGACGCAGGCATGGCGGTCATGTAGACGGCGGTGCCGGCGAGGGGGATGCTGCCGCGGCCCGTGCAGAGGCGGTCGCGAATCTCGCCGCCGGTGCCGGTGGCGGCGCCGTTGAAGGGTTCGACAGTGGTGGGGAAGTTGTGGGTCTCTGCCTTGAGCGTCCAGTTCACGACGGTGTCGCGGGTGACAAACGGCGACGGAGCAGACGGTTCCGCCGGGAAAAACAGGGGTATCGTGCCGCCGCGCATCACCGCGGAGTTATCCTCATAAGCGCTGACCAACAATGCGTTGTGAGCGGAGGACGTTGAGCGAATGAGCGAGAAGAGCGAGAGGGGATGGGGCTCGCCGTCGATGACAAAGGTGCCGTTGAAGATTTTGTGTCGGCAGTGCTCGCTGTTCACCTGGGCGAAGGCGTAGACCTCAGCGTCGGTAAGCGTTCGCCCCAGGCCACGAAGATAGCGCGTCTCGTCGGGGCTCAGCGAGAGGCCGGACTCGGCGGAATAGGCGTCGATGTCCGTGACGGGATGCGGCCGAGGGTCGGCGGCGGGAGTAAGGAATACGCTGTCATCCAGGACATTATAGCGGCTGAAGAGCAGCGGGTCGGCCGCGGCGTCGTAGGGCGTGAAGCGCTCCAGGCGGTCGACAGCGACGATGCCGGCGTTACGGGCTATCTCCACCGCGTTGGTGCACCAGGGGGTCACCGTTCCGCGGCGCGGTCCCATCCACGGCCCGTCAAGAACCGTCTCCGAAATACTCCGCGCGCCAAGCAGTTGCTCGAGCACGGCGACATCGTCAGCACCGAGAGCAGTGTCGCTCCCGGCCGCATAAACCGTCTTTTTGTCCGCGAAAAACGTTATTATTCTCACAAGGAACACATTATTATATACGTTCGTCGAAAAATTCCGCCGCATCCGCCTGCGAAATCTCCTCAATACAACTGCAAATTTACGCATTTTTTTTGTACCTTTGCAGTCGATTATGGACAAGTACGCAGACATAAAAGGCTTACGTCTTCATTATCAGGACGTTGGCAGTGGCAATCCGCTGATCATCATGCACGGTTGGGGCTGCAATGCCACCACCGTGGCCTCCATCACGGCCATCGCCGCCGAGACCCACCATGTTTACGCCGTCGACTTCCCCGGATTCGGTCAGACGCCCGAGCCGCCCGCAGTCTGGGGCGTGGAGGATTACACGCAGTTCATCGAGGAATTCGTGCGCACCCTCGGCATCGAGAAGCCGGCGCTACTGGGCCACTCTTTCGGCGGCCGCGTGGGCATCCTATATGCCAGCCGCAACGCCACCGACCGTCTCATCCTTGTCGACGCCGCCGGCGTGAAGCCGCGCCGTCCGCTGAAATATTACCTGAAGGTCTACTCCTTCAAGACCGTCAAGTGGCTGGCCCGCACGTTCATGCCCCGCGAAAAGGCCGAGGCGTGGATTGCGAAAAAGCGCAACAAAAGCGGCTCGTCGGACTACAACAACGCCACGCCGCGCATGAAGTCCATCCTCTCGAAGTGCGTCAACGAAGACCTCACGCCGGTTCTGCCTTCCGTCAAGGCCCCCACCCTGCTCATCTGGGGCGAGAACGACACGGCCACACCCATGCGCGACGCCCGCATCATGGAGCGCCTCATCCCCGACACCGGTCTGGTCAGCTTCCCCGGCTGCGGACACTACTCTTTCCTGGACAACCCCGGCCAGTTCGCCGCCGTGCTCCGCTCTTTCCTCACTGCAAAACTAAACTCCTAAGACATGGAACACCCCTTTCTCTATCAATACATTCTCTGGGCGCTGGCTTTCCTGAGCATGGCCCCGGCCCTGGTGCTGGAACTGCGCCGCGACCTGATGATGCTTCAGCAGAACTCCTACCGCAGCGAGCGCTACATGGGCTGGCTCCGTCAGAGCGGCGACACCACGGCCGTCTCGCGCCTCCTGGCCTACATCATCCTGCTGCTCTCGCTGGTGAATCTGCCCCTGGAGAACGTCGCCCTCATCTGCATGATCGTCTACGGCATCTGCCGCACCTGTCAGCTCGCCGTCAAGAAATACAAGAAGCCGCTGGTGATGACGCCGCGCGCACGCCGTCTCTTCTTCACCCAGCTCATCCTTAGCGCCGTCATCATCCTCGCCGCCGCCGGATACTTCAGTTTCGTCGGCCGCGACGTGATGTGCTATGCCGCCGTTGTGGCCGTGATGTCGCTCTACTGCCTCAGCCACGCCATCACCCTGGCTGCCCTCTGGCTGCTCAAGCCCGTCGAGAAGCGCATCAACGCCAAATTCTACAATGCCGCCGCCGAGCGCCTGGCATCCATGCCCGACCTGCGTGTGGTGGGCATCACCGGCAGCTACGGCAAGACGTCCACCAAACACTATCTCCACCGCATCCTCTCCGAGCACTTCGACACGCTCATGACCCCCGGCTCGTACAACACTACCCTCGGCGTCGTGCGCACCATCAACGAGCTGCTCAAGCCTTACAATGAGGTGTTTATCGTGGAGATGGGCGCCAAGCAGACCGGCGACATCAAGGAAATCTGCGACCTTGTGCACCCCCGCATCGGCATCATCACCGCCGTCGGCCCCCAGCACCTGCAGACCTTCCACACCATCGAAAACGTGCGCGACACCAAGTTCGAGCTTGCCGACGCCCTCCCCGCCGACGGCCTCGCCGTCGTCAACAACGACTTCGAGCAGTCGGCCGGCCGCGCCGTCTCCAACACACGCTGCATGCGCTACGGCGTCAGCAATCCCGTGGGCTGCAACTTCACCGCCGCCGACATCCGTTACAGCGCCAACGGCACCGACTTCACCGTGAAAGGTCCCGACGGATTCAGCCTCAAACTCCACACGAACCTCGTCGGCGAGTGCAACATCTCCAACCTCATCGCCGCCGTCATCGTGGCCCTCGAGTTGGGCGTTCCCGCCGACAAAATCCGCTATGCCGTCAGCACTATCCAGCAGGTTGAGCACCGCCTGCAGATGCGCCCCGCCGGCAACGGCGTCACCATCATCGACGACGCCTTCAACTCCAACCCCACCGGCTCGCGCATGGCCCTCGACGTGCTCGCCTCCATGAAGGACGGCAACCGCATCGTCATCACCCCCGGCATGATCGAGTTGGGCGACATGCAGTTCGAGCTCAACAAGGAGTTCGGCAGCCACATGGCCGAATGCTGCGACTATGCCATCATCGTGAACGAGTACAACGCCGAGGCCATCCTCACCGGGCTCAAGGAAGCCGGCTTCCCCGAAGACCGCGTCTTCACCGCCGCCACTTTCACCGAAGCCTACGCGCAGGCCATGAAGTTCGCCACCCCCGGCTCCGCCATCCTCATCGAGAACGACCTGCCCGACACTTTCAAGTAAGACCCTGTCAATCAGATAATAAACCTATACATCCAACATAGCAAACCATCAAGATGAAAACCAACATCGGAGTATTCTTCGGCGGCCGCAGCACCGAGCACGAGATTTCAGTGATCTCTGCCAACCAGGCCATGGCCGCCATTGACCGCGAGCGTTTCGACGTAACGCCCATATACATCACCAAGGACGGAAAATGGTACACCGGCGAGGCCCTCATGGACGTCGCCAACTACCGCGACATCCCCGCTCTGCTCTCGCGCTGCACCCCCGTGTTCATGCGCCCGCTCTACAATGACTACGGCGTCTACACCCTCAAAAAAGGCCTCTTCGGCAAGGAGAACATCCGGACCGTCACCACCCTCGACGTCGTCATCCCCGTTCTCCACGGCCACGACGGCGAGGACGGCACCTTCCAGGGCATCCTCCAGTCGACCGACATCCCCTTCGCCGGCTGCGACGTGCTTGCCTCCGCCAACGGCATGGACAAAATCACCATGAAGATGATTCTCTCCGCCGACAACATTCCCGTGGTCGACTACGTGTGGTTCACCGACAAGCAGTGGTTCAAGCAGCAGGACGAGCTCATCGCCAAAATCGAGAGCAAAATCGGCTATCCCGTCATCATCAAACCCGCCAACCTGGGCTCAAGCGTGGGCATCGCCCGCGCCGACAACCGCGAGGCCCTCATCGCCAAGGTCGCCGAAGCCGAGAAATACTCGACGCGCATCATCGTTGAGCACCTCGTGGAGCAGCTTCAGGAAATCAACTGCTCGGTGCTTGGCGACTGCAACGACTACCGCATGTCGGTGCTCGAAGAGCCCATTAAATCTGGCGAAATCCTCTCGTATACAGACAAATACATGGGCGGCACGAAGACCACCCAGGGCATGCAGGCCTCCAAGAAGCGCATCCCCGCCGACCTGCCTAAGGAGATGACCGAGCGCATCCAGTTCCTGGCCGGTGAGACCTTCCGCGTGCTCGGATGCCACGGCGTGAGCCGCGTCGATGTCATCGTCGACCGCAAGGACAACAGCATTTATGTCAACGAAATCAACACCATCCCCGGCTCGCTGAGCTTCTACCTGTGGGAGGCCACCGGCCTGACATTCACGGCGCTGATGACCGAGCTGGTTCAGCTGGCCCTGCGCCGCAAGCGCGACATGGGCATGAAGACCGTCTCCTACGACCAGAACATCTTCTCGATGGGCGGCGGCACAAAGGGTGCGAAAGGCGCCAAGGGTGCCAAGTTCCACAAGTAAATCCCCTCGCCCCTGTGCACAGAAGCGGCCGACAGCGCGCATTGCGTTGCCGGCCGCTTCTGTGTGCGAGGGCTTTTACTTTTTGGAGGGCGTTTTCAGCACGCGGGTGCGGAAGACGAGCGAGATGTCGTAGGCGTCCACGTCGGGCAGCGACTTGCGGCGCGTCTCCCAGTCGGTAGTGGCGGGGAATTCCAGCATCTTCTTCTCAATGCGGTCGATAAGCTCGGGCGCCACGAAGTCCTCGAGGGCTAAGGCGCCGGAGAGAATGTGGCGCTGGAGATGGGTGTTGATGGTGCCGGGAGTGAGACCTCGCGCCTCGGCAATCTCACGGCGGCTCATGCCGGCGCGGGCCATGCGCAGCGTCACCTGGTATGTCTCGCCAACTTGAGCTTTTCCCTTTTTCTCCTTGGCAGCACCTTCAGATTTGCGGGCAGCGCGATCCCGGGCGCGGGCTTCTTTGGCGGCGGCACGCTTGGCGCGTGCCTCCTTGCGGGCGATCTCAGCCGGGTCCTGCGTGGCTTTGATGTAGGCTTTCTGGCGCTCGGCGAGGTAGCCGTTGACGGTGAATCCGTAGTCGGCGACGTGCTGCAGGCAGTCGGAGGCAACATAGAGGCTGCGGCGCAGGTCCTCGGTGAGCTCGGCGCGACGGGCGGCGGCTTTCTTGTTGTCGGTCTTCACAGTGCCTAACTCTTTGACGAGATCGGCGAACAGGCTCACCAGCACGCTGCGGAAGAAGAGGGCGCTGCGGCGCACGCGGGTGTTGAAGACGGCGTCGGACATGTCGGCGTTGCCCTCGATGAGTGTGCGCCACTTCGCGGCAGTGTTAACCAGATCTTTGGTGGCATCGGCGGCGGCACGGTCGACGTGCATGCACACCTCCGGGAAGAGGCTACGGAAGTTGGTGTACATAAGTCGCTGCAGGCTCTCCAGCGTTTCGAGCACAGGGCCGAAGTTGAAGAGGCCGCTGAGGAGCCGGCGATGGTAGGCGGCTTTCATGGCCGGCAGCTGCTCCATGACCATGGCGGCGGAGGCGGTAGTAGTGTCCATGAAAGTGTTGACGGCCGGGTCGGCGTAGAGCGACGACGGCGAGATGGGCGTGGCCAGGACGATGCCCTCGAGCGTGCGGCAGCGGCTGAGCGCCACATACACCTGGCCGGGCGCGAAGGAGCTGCCGGCGTCGATGACCACCCTCTCGAAGGTGAGGCCCTGGCTCTTGTGGATGGTGATGGCCCAGGCCGGACGCAGCGGCACCTGCGTGAACGTGCCCTGCACCTCGGTCTCCACGGTGCCTTTCTCCTCGTTGACCGTGTAGCGGGCGTTCTCCCAAACCTGCGGGGCGACGCGGATGAGGCGGCCGTCCTCGGCGGAACGCACCATGACGCCGTCGTCGGTGAATGACTCGACGGTGCCGATGAGGCCGTTGTAGTATTCGCCGCCCTGGGTGTCGTTCTTGTTGAACATGACCTGCGCGCCCACCTTCAGCGTCAGCTCAGCCGCGGTCGGATATGATCCTTCGGGGAAGACGCCTTTCACGGCGGCGACAAAGGTGCGCGGCGGCGTGGCCAGCGAGGCCATGCGGCGCTCGTTGTATGCGTCGGCGGTGTGGTTATGCGTTGTGAGGCGTATGAATCCCTGACCGTCGGCGGGGACAAACGTGGGATTGAGGCGGCTGTTGAGGGTGGCGACGTCGGCAAGCGTCATGGCGTTGTCGCGCACATGATTGAGCAGGGTCACGAACGACTCGTCCTGCTGGCGGAATACCTTCTCCAGGCTCACGGTCATGTAGCTGATGCGCTCCAGGGCGTGCGACGAGAAGAAGTAGGGCGTGTCGTAGCGGCCGTTGAGGACGGCGGCATCGGCGGGCGTAACGACCGGCGCCAGCTGGTGGAGGTCGCCGATCATGAGCAACTGAACGCCGCCGAAGGGGCGCGAGTCGCGGCGGTAGCGCCGCAGGGCGTCGTCGACGGCGTCGAGCAGGTCGGCGCGCACCATCGAGATTTCGTCGATGATGAGCAGGTCGAGCGAGCGTATGAGGCGGAGTTTGCTTTTGGCGAAGGAGAAGCGTCGGTCCTCGGTGTGCATGCCGGGAACGAAGGGCGCCGTGGCCAGCTGGAAGAAGGAGTGGATGGTGACGCCGCCGGCATTGATGGCGGCGACGCCGGTGGGCGCCACCACGATGCAGCTCTTGGCGGTGGTTCGGACGACGTCGCGCAGGAAGGTGGTCTTGCCCGTGCCGGCTTTGCCGGTCAGGAAGATGCTGACGTCGGTGTTCTCCACAAAGTCGCGGGCGCGGCGCAGCGCCTCGTCGGGGGCGGCGGCTACGGACGCGGTCATGGCTTGCGGGCGTTCAGAGCGTCAAGCATTCCCTGGAGCTGGTCGCGGACATCGCGCAGGCGCTCCACCACCTCGTAGCGGCGGCTGACGTTGCTGCGGTTGTGGATAGTCTGCTGTTCGGCGGCCTCCAGTTTCAGTCCCTTGTCCTTGACGAGATAGTGGACCATGCGGATTTTCTCGATGTCGGCCGCGCTGTAGAGGCGCTGGCCGTGGGGGTTGCGCTTGGGCTTGATGACGGTGAAACGGGTCTCCCAGAAGCGCAATGTGCTGGCCGGGATGCCCAGAATTTCGGCCACCTCGCGTATCTTATAATACTTTTTGTCAAATTCTTCCATAGGGTCAGTCTGTTGAAATGGCATTTATAGGCCGTTTCAATTGCAAAGGTAAAAAATTTTCAGTAATTTTGCACGTTGAAACCGGGAAAATTTGCAACCGGGAGTTTCCCGTCCCGTCATTTTGCCAAAAACATAATCAATCATAAGATATAATGCTTACATCCAAACAGGTACGCGAGTCCTTCAAGGACTTCTTCAAATCAAAGGGTCACACCATTGTCCCCTCCGCCCCCATGGTGGTGAAGGACGACCCCACCCTCATGTTCACCAACGCCGGAATGAACCAGTTCAAGGACATCATCCTTGGCAACAAAGAGCCCAAGGCGCGCCGCGTCTCCGACTCGCAGAAGTGTCTGCGCGTCAGCGGCAAACACAACGACCTTGAGGAGGTGGGACTTGACACGTACCACCACACCATGTTCGAGATGCTGGGCAACTGGTCGTTCGGCGACTACTTCAAGAAAGAGGCCATCGACTGGGCCTGGGAGTATCTCGTCGACGTGCTCGGCCTCGACCCCAACCGTCTGTATGCCACCGTCTTCGAGGGTTCGAAAGAAGAAGGCCTCGACCGCGACGACGAAGCCGCATCCTACTGGGAGGCCCACCTGCCCAAATCGCACATCATCAACGGCAACAAGCACGACAACTTCTGGGAGATGGGCGACACGGGTCCCTGCGGCCCCTGCTCGGAGATTCACATCGACCTGCGCTCTGACGAGGAGCGCGCCAAAGTAGACGGTGCCTCGCTCGTGAACAAGGACAATCCCCTGGTCATCGAAATCTGGAACCTCGTGTTCATGCAGTACCAGCGCATGGCCGACGGCTCGCTCGTTCCCCTGCCCCAGCACGTCATCGACACCGGCATGGGCTTTGAGCGCCTGTGCATGGCCCTCCAGGGCAAGAAGAGCAACTACGACACCGACGTCTTCACCCCGCTCCTCGACAAAATCGCCGAACTCTCCGGCAAACAGTACGGCAAAGACCACAAGGTCGACGTGGCCATGCGCGTTATCGCCGACCATGTCCGCACCATCGCCTTCTCCATCGCCGACTCACAGCTGCCCTCCAACGCCAAGGCCGGCTACGTCATCCGCCGCATCCTGCGCCGCGCCGTCCGCTACGGCTACACCTTCCTGGGTTTCAGCGAAGCGTTCATGTACCGCCTCATCGACACACTCATCGAGTCGATGGGCCAGGCCTATCCCGAGCTGCCCGCCCAGCGCGAGCTCATCATGCGCGTCATCAAAGAGGAGGAAGAGGCATTCCTGCGCACTCTCGACAAAGGCATCGCCCTGCTCGACGCAGCCATGAAACGCGCCCGCGCCGAGGGCAAGACCTGCATCCCCGGCGTCGAAGCCTTCACCCTTTACGACACCTACGGATTCCCCCTCGACCTCACCGAGCTCATCCTCAAAGAGAACAACATGACCCTCGACAAGGCCGGCTTCGACAAAGAGATGGCCGCCCAGAAGCAGCGCGCCCGCAACGCCGCCGCCGTCGAGGCCACCGACTGGCAGATTCTCCGTCCCGAAATCAAGGACACGAAGTTCGTGGGCTACGACCAGACCGAGTCCGAATCACTCATCACCCGTTACCGCAACGTGCGCCAGAAGGGCAAAGAGTACTTCCAGATCATCCTGGACGTGACCCCCTTCTATGCCGAGATGGGCGGCGAGGTCGGCGACCGCGGCCACCTCACCGACACAGAGACCGGCGAGGTCATCGAGATCTACGACACCAAACGCGAGAACGGCATCGCCGTCCACCTGGCCAAGAAGATGCCCGCTCACCCCGAGCACACCTTCCGCGCCGCCATCGACGTCAAGCCCCGCGAGGCCGTAGCCGCCAACCACACGGCCACCCACCTGCTCCACCACGCCCTGCGCGAAGTGCTCGGCACACACGTCGAACAGAAAGGCTCGCTTGTGACGCCCGACTACCTGCGCTTCGACTTCAGCCACTTCCAGAAAGTGACGCCCGAACAGCTGCGCCAGGTCGAGCACCTCGCCAACGAATATGTGCGCAACGCCACACCGCGCTGCGAGCACCGCGACATGGCCATCGACGAGGCCCGTGCCATGGGCGCCATGGCCCTCTTCGGCGAGAAATACGGCGACAAAGTGCGCGTCATCAAATACGGCGACTCCGTCGAACTCTGCGGCGGCTGCCACGTGGCCAACACCGGCCAGATCGGCATGATCAAAATCCTGTCCGAGAGCTCCATCGCCGCCGGCATACGCCGCATCGAGGCCATCACCGGCGAGCGCGTCGAGGAGTTCATGAACAACACCATCGAGTGCATGCACCACATCAGCGCCATGTTCAACAACGTTCCCGACGTCGAGGCCGCCATCCGCAAAGCCGTCGAGGAGAACTCCGAGCTGAAGAAACAGGCCCAGGAGGCCATGATCGAGCGCGCCAACAACGTCGCCCGCGAGGCCCTGGCCGCCGCCAAGGAAATCAACGGCATCAAGGTTGTCAGCCTGCGCGGCGTGCGTCTGCCCGAGGTTGTGAAGAACGTTGCCATGGGCGTTCGCCGCGACAGCCCGGAGGCCACCGCATTCATTGCAGCCACCACCGATGCTTCCGGCAAACCGCTGCTCACCGTGGCCCTCACGGATGACCTGGTCAAGAACGGCCTCAACGCCGCCCAAATCGCCCGCAACGCCGCCAAGAACATCAAAGGCGGTGGCGGCGGCCAGCCCGGCTTCGCCCAGGCCGGTGGCAAAGACGCCGAAGGCATCCCCGCCGCTTTCGACGCC
>SFOH01000077.1 GCA_004552485.1 Bacteroidales bacterium
CCGTTCGCAATTGCATGGGGTCTCCGACCTGCCGTTCTTTATCTACCGTCTGACGGTCATCTTCGGTTAGCCCTGCCACGGAACTACGCCGCTGCCCCCCAATTGGTCCTAATTGGTCTTATAAGTCTTATAAATCTTATAAATCTTATAAGACTTATAAAAATTAGCCGGCAGAGATGCTGATTGCAAGGGAATTTTTTGTACCTTTGCAGTCATATTATGTTTGAAGCAATTGGAAATTTTATAGTAACCGTAGCCGACTTCCTATGCGGCTACCCCTTGTTCTTCCTGTTAATCGGCGGCGGCCTCTACCTGTTTCTGCGAAGCGGGTTCATCTCGCTGCGCCGTCTCCCCGCCTCTGTCCGCGTGCTGCGCGAAGGCAGCGGCAAAGGCCGTAACGGCGAGATTTCGTCGGTTCAGGCCCTGCTGTCGGCCGTGGCCGGCACCGTGGGTCTGGGCAACATCGCCGGCGTGGCCATCGCCCTCGTCGTCGGAGGACCGGGCGCCATCTTCTGGATGTGGATAAGCGCTCTGGTGGGAATGTGCACCAAGTTCCACGAAGGAACGCTCGCCATCATGTTCAAAGGCGTCGACCGCCACGGCCGGCCCCGCGGCGGCATCATGTACATCATCGAGAGCGCCTTCGGTCCGCGCTGGAAACCCCTCGCCGTCTTCTTCGCCGTGGCCGGTATGTTCGGCACGCTGTGCATCATCAACGCCAACCAGCTGGCCGAAGCCGTCGTCGCCACATTCACCACCCCCGAAGCTCTCGAAGGCAGCGCCTTCTTCTCGGGCCTGGGCAGCGCCACCGGCCTTGGCAGCGAAGGCGCCTTCCGCCTCGTCTTCGGCCTCGCCGTCGCCATGGTCGTCGCTCTCGTCGTGCTCCGCGGCGTCACGCGCATCGCCCGCGTGGCCACCATCCTCGTGCCCTTCATGGTCGGCGTCTATTTCCTCATGGTCGCATACATCATCGCCACACACTTCGGCGACGTCCCCGGCGTCTTCCGCCGCATCTTCACCGAAGCCTTCAACCTTCAGGCCGGCTTCGGCGCCTTCGCCGGCATCGCCATCATCGGCGCACGCCGCGCCGCCCTGGTCAACGACGCCGGCATCGGCACCGCCTCCATCATGCACGGCGCCTCGCGCAACACCCAGCCCATCCGCGAAGGCCTCGTGGCCATGCTCGGCCCGGCCCTCGACTCGGGCCTGGTGTGCACCCTCACCGCCGTCGCCATCCTGCTCATGTTCCCCGGCTTCGACGCCGTCGAGGGCGTGCAGGGACTCTCCATCGCCATGGATGCCTTCAACCGCGCCATCCCCGGCGGCGCCTACCTGCTCATGGTCGTCGTCCTCTGCTTCTCGCTGTCGTCGATGTTCAGCTACTCCTACTACGGCACCAGCTGCGCCGCCTACCTGTTCGGCGCACGCCGCGCCCGCTATTACACGTGGTTCTTCATCGCGACACTCGTCGTCTTTGCCGTCATACCCGTGGGCGTGGCCGTGGGCCTCACCGACCTGTTCTACGCCTTCATGGCATTCCCCGCCATGGGCACCATCCTCGCCCTCTCCGGCCATGTGCGCCGAGCCGCCAAGGCCTATTTTTCCAACACCAAGCCAAAGACCGCCGAGGAACCTAAGAACACTAAGAACTAAGAATTTAGAACCAAGAATTTCAGATAAATGCTAAGCTTCATCACCTGGAACGTCGACCCGGTCATCTTCAACCTCGGGCCGCTGCAGATTCGCTGGTACAGCATGATGTTTGCCGTGGGCTTCCTCATCGGCTACAACATCGTCGAACGCATGTTCCGCCACGACGGAGCGCCGGAGAAGTGGTGCCCGCTGCTGTTGCTGTGGGTCATCGCCGGCACCATCATCGGCGCGCGCCTCGGCCACGTCTTCTTCTACGAATGGGACGATTACTCGGCCCATCCCGCCGAGATTCTGAAGACCTGGCACGGCGGCCTCGCCAGCCACGGCGGCGCCATCGGCGTCATCACGGCCGTGCTCCTCTACAGCTGGATCACCACCAAACGCAGCCCGCTGTGGACCTTCGACCGCCTCGTCGTCGCCATCGCCCTCGTCGGCGGCCTCATCCGCATCGGCAACCTCATGAACAGCGAGATCTACGGCCACGTGACCGAGCTGCCCTGGGGCTTCATCTTCGTGCGCAAGGGCGAGACGCTGCCCGCCCACCCCACGCAGATCTACGAGGCGCTGTGCTATTTCGCCCTCTTCGGCCTGCTCATGTGGATGTACTGGAAGAAAGGTCTGGGCAACCGCCCCGGCCTAGTCTTCGGCACCTTCCTTGTGGGCTGCTTCCTGAGCCGCTTCCTCATTGAATTTGTAAAGAATGACCAGGTTGCGCGTGAAGCCACCATGACCCTTAACATCGGCCAGCTGCTGAGCATCCCCTTCATCCTGGCAGGTGTGTGGCTGATGGTGCGGGCCCTGATGCGTCCGCCCGTCGACCACCGCATACACCAGACAAAATAAAATATCTGATGTAATCCGTTGATAAATTACACATTATAAACAACAGTCGCTCTAAACAACAGTTTTGGGGCGGCTGTTGTCACAAATGGGGGTGTGGATGCGTCTTTATTATGTACGACAATTAAGTCGGCCTTATATACGAATATTGGTTAAAGGATTATGAAAAAGCAGATTGTTTCGATAGCAGCGATGACGGTGTGCGCCGCACTGGCGACATCATGCGTGAGCGGTATTAACGGTCGTCAGATGGTGAAGGCGTCAAACACAATGGCGGACACGGTCTATGAAGCGGAGAGTTTCAATGCCATAGACGTCTCCAACCAGGCACGTGTGATAATTACCACAGGAGGCAATTGTTCCGTAACGGCGCATGTGCCGGATAATGTAAAGGATTATTTCATTGTAAGGAGAAAGGGCAATAAGCTGATTGTCAGCAATCGTGGAATCAATTTGGACTATCCGGACAAGGAGAGGGCCCCGATTCTCTATGTGACTATGCCCTCTATTGCCGCCATTGATGCCTCCGGACAGAGTGAGATAACATTGCAGGGAGACGTGGCGCAGCGGTTCGAGACAGTCGCCTCAGACCAGAGCCGGGTGATTTTCAGGAACGCGCTGTCCGCCGGCCACATTGCTCTGAAAGCAACAGGGCAAAGTGAGGTGGAAGGCAAAGAACTGACAGTGACTACCGCCGGCGTTGAGGCCGAAGATCAGGGACACATAGACATGACAACTCTCCGGGCCACCGGCGATGTGAGTGTGTCAACGGCGGGGCAGTCTGATATTGAATTCAGCGGCATCTCCTCCACTGCCTTTGTGTCATTTGAATCCGACGACCAGTCCCGAATTTCGGTCGGGAAGATTAACGCTGCCACCGGCTCAGCCAACGCATCCGGGCAGAGCGATATCAAAGTGAAGAATCTCACCGGCAGGTTCACCGCCAAAGTGAGAGGCCAGGCATCTTGCTCTTTCCCTCCATCAAACAATTGACCGCCGGACACATCCTCTAAGGCAAGAGAGCTTCATTAAAAATGCCCCATAAAAAACAAGGCCGCGTCTCCCATCCGGGAAACGCGGCCTATTATTTATGGCTCGTGGCCTTGTACCGGGGCGGATTGTGCGTCCGCCGGCGTTGCTTATTTAATCATTACCTTGCTGACCTTATCGCCCTGACGACGGATGTAGAGGCCGGCTTCGGGATTGTCCACCTTCATGCCCTGCAGGTTGAAGTACTCAACCGGGGCATTGGCGTCATCGCTGACAACGTCGCTGACGGCGGAAATGTATTTTTTCACGCTGAGGTCGTCAATGCGAGTGTTGGAATATGTGGTCCGGCTCTTGTTGTGGAAACCGACGTGGTAATTGCCGCCCTTGGCAACAGAGAATTTCACCTCAACGTGCTTCCAGCCACTGGCTGCACTGTCGTAGAGATAGTCGTTGTCAATGGAGTAGAGCACCTGGCTGAAGCTGTCAAGGTTCTCAGGGTCAGTGCCGAGGCATACGTCCAGAGTGGCTTTGTCAAAGCTTGAGCCGTTGCCGTAGAACTCAACGATGTATTCGCCGGCAGCGGGGAACTCGATGGCGGGAGAGATGAGCCAGTCATCGCCAAGATTGGAGGCGCCGGCGGTGTGGGCATAGGCAGTCTTCTTGCCGCTGTGGACATAGCTCTTGACGCCGAAGTGCCAGCCGCTGTCGTTGTTGGTGTTGTTTGCACAGTTCTTGATGGTCCAGAGAGAAGTGTCGTCCGAATCCTCAAAGCCGCAGGTATAGGGGAGAGAAGCCACGCCAGCCAGGACGACAGTGTTGGACTCGGCACGTTCGCCTACCTGTCCACCACAAACGGGTTCAACGATGTAGGAATAGCCGCCGGTCTTGTCCAGGGTCTCGGTGAAGGTGGTTGCTGCCAGGCCCTCGGCCACCTGTGTCTCCACCACGCCTTCTTTGCGGAAGACATTGTAGGTGATGGCGTCATAGTCGGCATATCCGCCGTTGACGGTCGACACGGGTTTCTCCCATTTTACGGTGACAACGCCGTCGGCGATGCTTGCTGCGAGACTCTGAACGGCGTTCAGACGGTCCATGCCGGCGAAGGCATCAGCAAAGGCGGGGAAGCCGTTGCCCGACTCATTGAAGGGAATGACTTCGAATGTGACATTGCCGTTGGGGGCCTTGTCGTAGGTGAAGGCTGTCTCGGCACCGTTTAGGATGGCTATGGGCTCGGGAACGCCTATGCAGTAGATGCGCACGCCGGTGACAGTGGTGGCATTGCCGCTGTAGTCCTGAGTGGGGAGTGTCCAGGTCAGGTGGACGGTATACGGGTCTTTCTCGTCGACCACGGCCTTGAAATCGGTGGCCGCAAGAGGAGCGGTGGCGTTGACCTGCTTGTCCTTGAAGAAGAGGCCGGTGAGCTGGGCGTCGTCACCCAGCTTATTGAGCTTCTCATAGTCGGTTTGGAAGTCCACGAAACCGCCGGGAACGCCAGTTGTCAGGTCAATCTCGCAGAAGTGGCCGTAGCTGGGATGCTGCTGAGCCCACCACAGGTGTCCTTCGGCGTCAAAGGCCATGGACTGGAACTGCTCGACAGTGCCAAGCTTGTGACGGGGAGCGGCAGAAGTGACGGCACCGGTGAATTTGTCCACCTTATAGAGGTAGCGGTAATGAGTCATGCCATAGAGTTGTCCTTGAGCGTCACAAGCAAGGGTGACAAGGCCGTCGGTGTCTTCCTTGCCGTTTCCGTCAATGGCTTTAAGCTCGCCGGGAGAGCCTATGACGCGGCAGTTGCCGTTGGCCATGTCCACCACGCACAGAGAGGTGGGGGTGATGATGCCTGAGGTGGCCTTGTCCTCTATGAGGCCATACATGGTGTTCGTGGTATAGTCATAGGTCATGTCAACGACGCGAGCGCCCGACTTGAACTTAGAGTCCAGACGTTTGAAGGTGGTGGCGTCATAGATGGAATAGTCATATAACGAGATGGTGCCGTACATATCGTCCAGCTCGCCGCGGAAGGTGTAGACCTTGCCGTCGACGTATTCACCGGCAATGGGGTGATAATTGCCGTACCTGTCGGTGGTGGAATAATTCAGCTTCTGAGGAGTCTCCACGTCAAAAGACACGAAGCCGCGTTTTCCATCCTTAGCGTTGAGGATGTAACCGTAGGCTGTTGTGGCGGCCGATGCAGACGTGGCCATGCAGCAACAGCAAGCGGCGGCAAGGAGGGTGCGTAAATTTCTGTTCATGATAATAACTTTATGAAAAATTGATATAATGAATTAAGTACTCTATTGGATGTGTGATATATTGGTGCGTGGATGTGTGATATATTGGTGCGTTCTATCGGTCTGTTCGCATAATACACTGCCACGGCACAAAGGTATGTTTTTTCTGCGTAACTGCCAAATAAAGTTGCTGTACGGATGTAAAGTTTTTTATTGCTGTCCGATAAAAAATTTTGAGTGGGAGAAAAATTAGCGCTGGCACCTATTGCAGGAGTCAGCGCTTTTTGGTTACTTTGGTTTCGCCAAAAA
>SFOH01000034.1 GCA_004552485.1 Bacteroidales bacterium
GCCGGCAAACAGAGCGATAAGAAGCCCTTGATATTCCAGGGCCAGTCAACCGGCGTGGAGGACATCGTTGCTGATGGCGAGAACAGCGAGGCTGTGTTCTACAACCTGCAGGGTGTGCGCGTGGCTAATCCCGCTGCCGGCAACCTCTACATCAAGGTGCAGGGCGGCAAGGCCTCAAAGGTGCTGGTGAAGTAACCATCTCCCGCACTCCACAACGATAATGCACGCCGCAGTGCGTGCCGTAACACGGGAGGCTGTGTCGTAATTAAGGCTTACGGCGCAGCCTCTCTTTTTAGCGGTCTGAGGTTTGGATATTTATCATGCGACTGATTTTTTTCGTAATTTTCCAAAATATCCGATTCTCAGCGTACAAAATTCGAGATAGAAGCATGAACAGGCCAAAGTGGGGCGTATTTCCCCCGTTTTTGGCCTGTTTCGCTATCTTTGAGCACATTTTCTTTAGGTTGAAGGCAATGGCGAAGAAGGCAAAGTCCATCGTGACCTTGTCTCTGCCGAAGTGGCGGAAGCGGCGGTATGCCATGTTGAACTTCATCTGTCCGAAGACGGCCTCGGGCTCGATACATCGTCGCCCCCGGTGTCGGATGCCTTCTTCCGAAGTGAGCAGTTCGCGGGCTTTGCGTTTGTATTCGTTGAGCCGGTGGTTAACTTCGATTATACGTCGGTCCCCTTTGGCCTTATAGCAGAAGCACCGCAGTGGACAGCCGTTGCAGTTCTGCGCGCGGTAACGGGCGTTTTCGCTGCGGTAACCGCTTGCGGTCTTAGAGTGGGCGGTGCCTATGCGTGTCATGTGCTGGCCCATCGGGCAGACGTAATAGTCCTCGTCGGCGTTGTAGTGGAAGTTGTCGTGATGAAACGGGTTGGGCTGGTATCGCGGACGCTGTTCGAGATGGAAGCGGTTGTACTTGACGTATGCCTCCATGCCGGCCTCATCCATGAAGCGGTAGTTTTCTTCCGAACCATATCCGGAGTCGGCAACGGCGACTGACGGCAGGTGGTTATAGCGGTCAAGGAAAGAGTTGAAGAACGGTATGAGAGTAAGAGTGTCGGTGGGGTTGGGGAACAGGGCGAAGTCGGTGATGAACTGATTTTCGGCGGATATCTGCAGGTTGTATCCCGGCTTGGTCTGGCCGTTGTTCATGGCATCTTCCTTCATGCGCATGAACGTGGCGTCGGGGTCGGTCTTCGACATGGAGTTGCGGTCACCGATCTGTTCCAGACGGTCGCCGTATTCCTCAAGCTTGTCACGGTGTTTCTCCAGCTCCTCTATCTGTTTCTTTTGTTTACGGCGAGCCTTCTTCTGCTCTTTGTTCGTCGGTTCCGGCTCTGCGGCAAGGGCATCTTTCAGCTCCCCGATAAGAGAGGTCAGGGTCTCGGGCGTGAACTCGACAGCTTCGGCCTCGGCCGCTTTGTCCTGCGCGATGACCTCGTCTATCTGCTGCAACAGGATACGTATCTTTTCCTGCAGTTTCGCGCGGTTCTTCTCAACGGTCTTACGCCAGACAAAGGTATATTTGTTGGCCTTGGATTCTATCTTTGTCCCGTCGATATACTCCACATCAAGAGTGATAAAACCGCGCTCTGCCAACAGAAGCACAACCTGCGTGAAGATGTTGTTGATCTCGTTCTTTACACGGTTGCGGAAGCGGTTGATGGTCACGAAGTCGGGGCGCTCCTGTGCCGCCAGCCATATGTAATGGATGTCGCGCTGAACCACACGCTCTATCCACGCTCTATCTTCCGGCATGAGTAGATGTTGTTCATATAGGCGTAGAGGATGATCTTGAGCATCATCTTCGGATGGTATGGGCAGCGGCCACGTTCACGATACAGTTTTTTGAACTCCTTGAGGTCAAGACTCTCGACAACGGCATCAACGATGCGTACAGGGTCGTTTTCTGCTATATCATCATTCGGATTTAGCAGAAAAAACAGCCTATCGTTGTTACTATAAGATTTTGTATGTAACTTTGTGAACATTTAATTGTTTGTTTGTCATAAAGTTACAAAAACTTTTTGACATTGAACATTTAATTGTTTGTTTGTCATAAAGTTACAAAAACTTTTTGACATAGCAAAGCCCCGGCTTGTGAAAGTCAGGGCTTTGTTTTATGTTTTTCAGCATGTTATAAAAAAGAGGCTGCGCCTATTTTGACACAGCCTCCTGTCTTTTATTTTGGGAGCGGGGGGGGGATTAGGGGAGAAGGCGGTCGGTGGTGATGAAGTCGCAGGGGATGGTGTCGGTGTAGCGCAGCGAGTCGGACGCGGAGTTGACGGTCCAGACGTTCACGCGCAGGCCGGCATCGTGATAGCGCTTGAGGTCGGTGGTGTCGAAGCAGCCACGCATGATGTCGACGTCGAGGCGGTTGGCGATGGCCCAGTCGGCATGGTCGCGCTGGTATTTGCCGGTGAGAAACTGCAGCCGTATGTCGGGATAGTGCTCGCGGATATACTCCAGGCAGGGACGCATGGAGGTGAGGATGATGCAGCTGTCGCGGAAGCCGTTCTCCTCGATGAACTTGATGAGGAGGGGGATGTTCGAGCAGTCCTTGCTGTTGATGCCGTTGGTCCATTTCAGCTCGATGAGGGGCTTGACGCCGTAGCGGCGACATACCTCGAGATATTCGCGTGCCGAGCAGAGCCGCCCGGTGTAGGTCGTGCCCCGGCGCGTCTGCGTGAGCGGTTCGGCCTGCAGCTCGGCCAGGGTGCTCGTGGCGAGGGCGAGGGTGCCCCCAAGGCGGGTGGTGCTGTCGTCGTGCGAGCACACAAACTGACTGTCCGCCGTCAGTTTCCAGTCTGTCTCCAGATACTCGTAGCCGCGCAGGGCGCCGGCCGTGAAACTCTCCACACTGTTCTCCAGGCCCACATCGCTGCCGCGGTGGCCCACCATCACCGGCTTGCCCCCCAAGGCAGTCAGCCCCGCGAAGGCGACGCAGAGCACAGGCAGTGCGCGCATCATTGTCTTCATATCCGATTGATTTTAAAGATAATAATCGACGATATTCTATTTTTCACCGCAAATATAAAAATTTCTCACGGATTTTCCCTAATTTTGCACGAGAAAACAGAGCACAAGAAAAAAAATGAGAAAACTGATTATCGCAGCGGCGCTGGCCGTCATTGCCGCCACCGCCGTCACCGCCCAAGACCCCGCACCGGCCGCCGCCGAAGAAGCCCCCGTGAACTTCTCCGCCGTCGACGAAAAACCCGCCTACCCCGGCGGCAACGACGCCATGTGGGAGTGGCTGCTCAGCAACATACACTATCCGCGCGAGGCCGCCAAAGACAGCGCCACCGGCATTGTCACCGTCGAATTCATCGTCGAGAAAGACGGCAGCATCACCCATCCGCGCGTGACCCGCGGCGTCCACCCGGCCCTCGACGCCGAGGCGCTGCGCCTCGTCACGGCCATGCCGAAGTGGACACCCGGCGTCCTCGACGACACCATCGTGCGCACCGTCAGCTATCTGCCCATCTCCTTCTTCGCCACCGACCGCTACACCCCCAAGCCCGCCAAAGCCACGAAGAAACCCGCCGCCAAACCCGCCCGCGCCAAGCGCTCGCGCCGCTAACCCGCCACGGAACCGCCAGGCGGGCCCGCTCCCGCGATGGGAAACGGACCCGCCTGAAGTGTGTGGGTGATGAGGGAGGCGCGGGGATTAGGGGAGTTGGTCGTAGTCGGCGTCGGTGACGGGGTCGAGCCAGATGTTCTCGGTGTTTTCGCCGGGAATTTCGAAGGCGAGGTGGGCAAACCACGAGTCTTTGGCGGCGCCGTGCCAGTGCTTGACGTTGGCGGGAATGTGGATGACGGTGCCGGGGAGTATCTCGACGGCAGGTTTGCCTTCCTCCTGGTACCAGCCGCGGCCGGCCACGCCGACAAGCATCTGTCCGCCGCCTTTCGCGGCCTTGTGGATGTGCCAGTTGTTGCGGCAGCGCGGTTCGAAGGTGACGTTTGCGAAGGGTATCTGTTCGGTGGAGACACGCGCCAGATAGCTGTTGCCGGTGAAATACTTGGCATAGGCGGTATTGGGCTCGCCGATGGGAAAAATCATCTCGCGCTGGAAAGCGGCCTTGGCATCCTCGCCGGCCACGTCGTCGGCCCACACCTCTTTGGCAAGACGGAACGCAGCCCACGCCTTGGGCCAACCGGCATAGAAAGCGATGTGGGTGATTATCTCGGCGGCCTCCGTGCGCGTGATGCCGTTTTTCTTAGCCTCCTGGATATGGAATTTCAGGGAACTGTCGGTGATGCCCTGGCTTATGAGGGAGGTGATTGTCACCAAATTGCGGTCGCGCAGCGAGAGCAGGTCGTTGCGGCTCCACACCTCGCCGAAAAGGATGTCATCGTTGAGATGGGCGAACTCCGGGGCGAAGTCGCCGAGGGCGGTGCGGCCCGCCGTCTGCACTATTTTCTGTTGTGCCATAACGCTTACTGATATAAATATTGAAACAATAATCGAAATAATCCTGTTCATAACACACTGTTGATTAAATAGTTATTCGGACCGGTGTGGCATACGCGCACCTCGCCCTATGCATCCGCAAAGATACGCCAAAAATCCCTTCCCCGTTTTGCTGAAAAGTCCAAATTCACTCCCTTATCGGGTGGCGGGAGGGAGGGTGAGGGCGAAGGTGGTGAGGCGGGTGGCGGGGGAGGTGGTGAGGGTGAACGAGGAGCGGTGGGCGCGGAGGATGTCGGCGACGAGCATGAGGCCGAGGCCGCGGTCGGGGTGCTTGGTGGAGTAGAACGGCGTGAAGAGTCGTTGGGCGGCGTCGGCGGTGATGCCCCGGCCGTTGTCGGTGACGGCGAGGCGGCATGCGGCACCGTCCTGCGTGAGGGTGACGGTGATGAGGCCGGGTGTGGCGGAGGGGCCGGCGGCGATGCTTTCGGCGGCGTTCTTGACGATATTGATGAGTACGCGCTCCATGAGCATGGGGTCGAAGGTGGCCGGGATGGGGCGGTCGGGGAGGGTGAGGCGGAGGGTGGCGCCGGCGCCGAAGTCGGCGGCGAGGGCGGCGAGGGTGGACCTCAGGCTGGTGAGCCACCGGGCGGTGTCGACGCTTTCCATGATGGGCGCGGGGAGTTTGACGATGTCGGAATAGCCGCGCACGAAGCCGACGAGGTTTTTGCAGCCGGCGGAGCAGCCGGTTATGGCGCCGGCGGTGAGGGGGTCGTCGGCGTGCATGTCGGCGAGGCTTTCGAGGACGGACATGACGCTGCCGAGGCTGTTGTTGACTTCGTGGCCGATGGTGCGCACGATGGTGTTGAACATGTGCTTTTGGGCGGCGGCAATTTCTTCGGTGAGCCGTTCGACGAGGATGAAGCGGCGGCGGAAGCCTTTGTCCATGAACCAGAGGCGCGATATGCGCACGATGAGCGACTCGCTGACGCGGACGGTGGCCGAGGTGCCGTCGGCGACGGAGTCGATGGCGCGGGTGAGGGCGGGCGTCTGCATCTTGTCCCAGGCGCGGTTGGTGCTGGAGACGGCGCCGTCGAAGTCGCAGACGGCGATGCCCAGGGGCGAGGCGTCGACGACCTGGCTCAGGAAGCGCTCCTGCTCGAGGTTTTTGAGGCGTTCGGCGCGCATGGAGTCGATGAGGGTGTTGTAGAGTTCGACGATTTTGTCGGCGTCGGGCTGTCCGGTGGGGCGGAGGCGGCTGGCAAAGTCCTGGTCGCGAAGCAGATACATTCCGTTTTCGGCGGCTTTCAAGGGCGCGTGGACGGCGCGGGCGAGCAAGGCAATGACCACGAGCAGGGCCACGCACAGGCCGACGAACCACGCAGTCGTGGCGCCGGCCACGGCAGCCGCCATAACGGCCATGGTCAGCGCCACGCTCAGCACGATGTAAAGGCGATATCTCATAGCTTGTATTTTTCGATGCGCCGGTACAGCGACTGGCGCGTTATGCCGAGCTGTTTGGCGGCTTCGGAGAGGTTGCCGCCGCAGCGGCGGAGGGCTTCGCGGATGGCCTCGCTCTCCATCTCGTCGAGGGTCTCGGAGCGGGGTTCGGCGTCGCGGGCGGCCCGGCTGCGGGCCAGGGCCCGGCGGATGCGGCTGACGAGGTCGGCGTTGCTCCAGGGTTTGGTCACGAAGTCGACGGCGCCGTAGGTCATGGTCTCGACGGCCTGCGGGATGGTGCCCCAGGCGGTGATCATGATGACGGGCATGTCGGGGCGGAGGATGCGTATCTTGCGCAGCATTTCGATGCCCTGGCGTCCGGTGGTGGACAGCGTGAGATTCATGTCGAGTATGACCAGTTCGACACGCTCGTCGCGGGCGGCGGCGAGGGCGTCTTCCTCACCCGCCACGGCCCACGGCTCGAAGCCGGCGCGGTTCAGCGCAAGCGACACGGACATGCGCACGGCGTTGTCATCGTCTACAATCAGAATCATGGTACAAAGTTACGGAAAAATTTGTTACATGCGGCAAAGTTTGTCGATGTCGGCGTTGATGTCGCCGAGGTGTTCGTAGTCGTAGAGGGTGAGCGAGCGGATGCGGTACCAGTAGTTCCAGAACTTGTAGAGCTCGTTGATGTAGCGGCGCTGGCTCTCGTCCTTGGTGGTCTGCGAGTCGTTGAGGTCGAGGGTGGAGATTTTGCCGATCATGAAGGTTTCGAAGTTGGTGTCGTAGCGCTGGCGGGCTAGTTCGTTGGCGCGCTGTGCAATGCGGAGCTGCTCCTGCTGGTTGCCGAAACGCTCGACGAGCACGAAGAGCTGCTGGCTGAAGTCGAGCGACTCCTGGCGCAGGCGGCTCTCGGTGACGCGGCGGTTGCTCTCGGCCACCTTCACCGTGCCGCGACGCTTGCCCCAGTCGACGAGGGGGATGGAGAATCCGACCTCGATGAGCTGGTTGCCGCGCAGGCGCGAGTAGGCGTCGCCGAAGCGTCGGTCAGTGCCGGTGAATCCGGCCTGGGCATAGAGTTTTATCTCGCGCAGGTCGCCCTTGGCTTTGGCCACCTCATAGTCGGCCTCGAGCTGGCGGCGGCTGATGTTTTTGGCGAATTTGTTGTTGGCGAGGGCGCGGTCGTATGCGTCGGAGTAAGTGATGTGCGCCGCTGGGATGGTCTCGGGCACGACGGGGACAATCTCGACGTCCTCGCCCAGGTCGAGGAAGGAGCGGAGTGTGAACATATCGCTTTTGAGGGTACTGCGGCACTCGGTGAGGTCGGAACGGGCATCGAGGACGTTCAGCTCCATCTGGCGCAGGTCGTTCTCGCTGATGCGGCCCATCTTGCGCTTCTCGACGGCCACGGCATAGAGCTTGTCGGCGTTGGCCAGGTTCTGCTCGGCGATGGCGACGTTCTCGTGGCTCATCACCAGGGTGAAGAAGTAGTTGACGGTGGCGAGGGCCACGTCCTCGGTGGCGCTGAGGAAGGCGGCCTTGGCCTCCTGGAAGCGCACGGGCTCGATGCGGCTGTCCCACTTGAAGGTGTTGACGCCGAAGATGGGCTGCTGGAGGGTGAGGGCGAGGGGAATGGTGAGGAAGCGGTTTGAGCCGCCGTCCTCGAACTGGCGCATATAGTCGAGCGAGGTGCTCAGGCTGACGGTGCCACCGGTCAGGGGGATGTTCTGAGTGACGGAGAGCTCGGCCCGGGCGTCGAGGCTGTGGGTGCGCACGTAGCTGTATTCGCCGTTAGCGTTCATATAAGATGTGTAGCGGTCGCTGTATGTGGGCAGCGTCGCCGACAGGCTTATCTCGGGGAGGCGTTCGGCGCGGTAGCTGCGCCACTTCCAGTAGGCCGTCTTCAGCTCGTCGAGGGCCACGGCGGCATCCACGCTCTTGACACGGGCCATGGCGATGGCGTCGTCGAGGGTCAGCGTCAGCTCGCGCGCCGCTCCCCGCGCGGGGAGCAGCAGCGCGGCCAGCGCCGGAATTAATATGAAAAGTCTGCTTGTCATCGGATTAACGGGAAGTGAGGGGATTTACATATCTTTCAGGGCTTCGGCGGCATTGACGGCGGCGGCCTTGCGGGCCGGGGCGTAGATGCCGGCGACGATGAGCAGGGCCAGCAGCACGATGGCGAAGACGACGGCCACGACAATCGTGGAGGTGGGGAACGGCATCTGGAGGATGTCGGACAGGTTCATCACAATCCAGACGGTCAGCGGCAGCGTGAGCACGGCGGCGATGCCCAGGAGGACGAGGCCCTCGGCGAAGAAGCGCATGTAGATGTCGCGGTTCGAGGCGCCGTTGACCTTGCGGATGGCTATTTCGGGCACGCGCTGCTGGGTGCGGAACCAGAATGTGCCGAGGAAGCCCAGGAAAATCATCACGAGTACGAACAGTGCGCACACGGTGATGCCGCTGATGGTCTGGCGCATCTGCATTTGGCTGGTATCGCGCTGGTCGGCGAGGCTGGTGAGGTTGGTGAGGTAGAGGTTGCCGGCCTGCTGGTCGGCGACGGTGAGCGACTCTACGAAGCGGTGACCCATGCCGGGTTTAACGCGCACGGCGATTGTCCAGGCCTCGTCGGGAGAGAGGGGAGCATAGCAGGTGCCATAATACGCCGGCTCATAGTCGTTGCGGCGCATGCCCTGAACCACGGCGCCCACATGATAGGTCTTGGGCTCACCCTCCTCCTTCATCTCCACGTCGCGGCCGGCCATGTCGGCGGCCTTGGGAGCCTCGGGGTCAAAGTCTTCTTCGGCCTCGGAGAGGAGAATATAACCCTTGCGCATCATCTCGGCAAGCTGCGCGGGAGTCTCGCCGCGGACGCCGCGGATGCCGAACACCTCGAGCATCTCGGGCGACATCGAACGCTTATTGACGAGGAACTCGCTGCTGTCGCCGGGCAGCGAGATAGTCATGCCCTGGAAGCTATAATGGTAGGGAGCGGTGTTGCCCGTGCCGTAGCCGATTTTCTCCACGTTGGGATTGGAGCGCAGCTTGGTCACCAGCATTTCGAAGTCGGTGGCATAGGAGTGGACGCTGTCGTAGGGGACGTAGCCCTCGCAGTCTTTGTCGAGGGTGCTGACCTCGGCCACATAGATGTCGCTGATGTCGGTGTCGAGCGCCGGCCGGCGCATCTCGAATATGCAGTAAAGGATGGCGAAAATGAGCTGGAGCACCAGCACCACTATCACAAGCTCGAGGACAATCCAGACGTTTGAACGCCACTCGTTGAGCATCTGCTTCAGAAGTTTCCGTTTCATGATTTTTATTTTGCGTTGATGGCCTCCACGGGGTTCAGGCGCGAAGCCTGCCAGGCGGGAACGAAGGCGCTGATGAGGTTAAGGATAAAGCACACGCCGAGGGCGATGAGGATTGTGCCCCAGTTGATCACCGAGTCGAGGGCGGGGGTGACGCCGCTGCCGTAGGTGTCCATGTCTTCGTAGAGGCCGCTGTAGGTTAGGGCGAAGACCAAGCCGAGGACGACGCCGACGATGCCGCCGGCCAGGGTGATGATGAAGTTCTCGCGGATGATGTCGGTGATTATGCGGCGGCGGGTGCATCCGAAGGCGCGGCGGACGCCGATTTCGCTGATGCGGCGGCGCATGCGGCTGTGTAGCAGGCTGCTGAGGTTGATGGCCGGCACGAGCAGGAGGAGGGCATAGAGTGTAAAGCGGACATAGCGGTCCGACGATGTGTCGGGCGTGTTGTTGCTGCCGGGGATGCCTCCGGCGATAGTCTCCTGGTCGAAGGGGCCCTCGTGGTAGACGGTCACGCGGTTTTCCGGGGCAAGCTCGGTGTCGAACACGGCATAGCGGGCCTTGACCTGGCGGCGTATCTCGCCGAAGTCCGTACCCTCCGCGACGAGCAGGGCCACGGAGGTGTCGCCGAACATGTCCTGATTCTCGTCGCTGCCGCCGGCGAGGAAGACGTCGCCGCAGGCGGTGGCGGCCAGGAACGAGTGGTCGCTGACTACGCCGACAACACGGTAGCGCTTGTGGTTGAGGCTGATTTCGCGGCCCGTGCAGTCGACGGTGCCGAAAGCCTTGCGGGCCGTGCGCTCGCTGACGACGGCAACGGGCAGGTCGGAGGCGGCCTCGGCGGCAGTGTAGTAGCGGCCGGCAATCAGCTTGTGGTCGAAGATTTTGAAGAACTCCGAGTCGGTGGGACGCGTGTAGACGTTGAAGTATTTTCCGTCCTCGCCGCAGGCGCTTTGGGTTTGGAGCGACTGGAAGTAGGACGTGTGCTCCACGCCTTTCAGACCGCCGTAGAGCTTGCGGGCAGTGGCGTAGCTCATGCCGCCTGACGAGCCGTAGTTGCCGTTGCCCGGGTCGGCGATGTGAATGTACTGGCCCACTAACAGGCGGTCGCGGCAACTCTCCGGCGCGAACGGCACGACCTTCACGCGAGTGGTGATGACAACCACCATGAAGAGGAAAATCGACAGCACTGTGGCGATGAAGGTGACGGTCGCGACGAGCGGCTGCTGACGCATGTCGCGGATGATCTGGCTGATTCTCTGTTTCATGGCTTATCCGATTATGCGGCCGTCGAAGAAGCGCACGATGCGGTCGGTCTCCTGCGCCTGCATTTCGTTGTGGGTGACCATAATGATTGTGGTGCCGTCCTCCTTGTTGAGGCGCTGGAGCAGGGCCATGACCTCGGCGCCCATCTTGCTGTCGAGGTTGCCGGTGGGCTCATCGGCGAGGAGGATGCGCGGACCGCCGACGATGGCGCGGGCGATGGCCACACGCTGGGCCTGGCCGCCGCTGAGCTGGGTGGGCAGGTGGTGGATGCGGTGGCTCATTTCAAGGCGCTCGAGCACCTGCTCCACGCGCTCGCGGCGGCGTCGCGCGCTGACGCCCTTGCGGTAGAGCAACGGAATCTCGACGTTGGCGGCGACGTCGAGCGTCGGAATCAGGTGGAAGCTCTGGAAGACGAAGCCCAGGTTGGCGTTGCGGAAGTGCGAGAGCTCGCGGTCGCTCAGGCCGCTGCAGTCCTGACCGAGGATGGAGACAGTGCCCCGGGTCGGCTTGTCAAGCAGGCCGATGATGTTGAGCAGCGTCGACTTGCCGCAGCCGCTCGGACCCATGATGCTCAGGAACTCGCCTTCGTTGACATCGAGATTCACGTTTTCGAGAGCCGTGGTCTCGATTTCTTTCGTACAGTATACCTTTCCTATACCGTTCAGTGTGATTATTCCCATTTGATTTTCAGTTTATTCTTGTTGTTATATTGTTCAGTATCGCTCACAATGAGCCGGTCGCCGGGGTGGAGACCGGAGAGAATTTCGACATAGTCGCGGTTGCAGTCGCCGGCACGCACCGTGCGGCGTACAGCGCGGTCGTCGCCGTCGAAGACAAAGACCTGGTAGGTGCCCTCGCCGCGGTAGAACGAGCCGTTGGGCACACGCAGGGCGTCGCTCTTGTAGCCGAAGCTCACCTGCAGCTCAGCCCTCGCGCCCGACCGCAGCCGCGGGTCGCGCGGATTGTCGAGACGCACCACGAACGAGACAACGCCCTGGCGCGCCTGGGGAGTGATGTTGCTGACCGTGCCGGTGAACTCCGCGCCGTTGATGCGCACCGTCACCGCCGCCCCGACCTGCACGCGGTCGCTGCTGCCTTCGGCAACCTCGCCCTCGACCTTGAAACTCGACAGGTCGGAGACGACAGCCACCCTCTCGCCGGCGCCGACACGCGTGCCCAGGTCCGAGACGATATAGGTCAGCACCCCGTCGAGCGGCGCCGGAATGCTACCGCGCTGCAGCGTCTTGCCCATCAGCGCGATGTCGCGGTCGGCCGAGCTGACATTGAGCTGCTGACCGGCCTCGGCGGCGGCGGCACGCTGACGCTCGTTGCGCAGACGAATGCGCAGCTGCTCCAGCTCCAGCACCCCGGCGCGGTAGGCAGTCTCCGCCTGCCGCACACGGTCGCCCGTGCCGCTGCCGATGCTGTCGAGACGACGCTCGTTCTCGACCTCGATGCGCTGGCGGCTCACATTCATCTCGCTCACCTTGATGCGCATCTCCAGGTCGCTGATATCCGTCATATTGCCCAGCTGAAGCTGGCGCAGGTCCTGACGCTGCTTGTCGCGGGCATCCTGAAGCTTGCCCAGACCCGTCTGCTCCTGCTCCAGGTCCAGCTGCAGAAGCGGCGTGCCCGCCTTAACCGTATCGCCCGGCTCGGCGTAGACACTCAAAACGCGCGTCTCCACCGGCGAGTTGATGATCTCCTCGTGCGCCGGCACAACGCGACCCGTAGCCGCCACCGTAATCTCAATCGGACCTCGTTCGGCCACTCCGACCGTAATATCGCGACTGCTCACCGTCGGGGCAATATTCCATAGCAGCGCCACAACAGCGCCGACGACAGCCGCACCGGCCGCGCCCCAAACGAGCACCCGCCGGCGCCTTGTCCGCCGAATCTCCTTCTTATCTATATCCTTATCCATAATGCTTTTTATCTATAGCTTTGTTTATCGCTTTTTACAGCTTTGTCATTTCATAGCCATGTCCATACGGTCATGACCGATTTTCTGCCACAAAACTACAAATAAAATCGCCCCATCTGCAACTCCTCCTGAAAATCAGCGCCTTACCCTCCCCCTCCCTGTCCGCATCCGTACATCCCCCACCCCAACCTGCACACATTCCGCAATAACCCCATTGGGTATACTTGCCGTCCCGATTATAACAAAAGCCTCTGTTCAATTATCACCTCGCACCTTGTCACAAATAGCCCCGGCCTATGACTTTTTGGATGCACGGCGACGGTGTTTTAGCGATAGGTCTTGGAGATTGCGGCCGAGGGTGTCGTCATGGGCGATGAGGAGGAGGTCGTCATCGAGTTGGAGGGCATATAGGACGCGGGCATAGATGCCGATGGAGACTGTCGGAGAGCCTTTTTCGATGCGCGCGACGGTGAGCGGTGAGCATGTGGCTCGTTCCGCAACCTGCGCAATCGAAAGGTTGCGACGCAAGCGTGCAAGCTTTATTTGCTCACCCATCAGAGCCATCTTCTGCTCAAGTTTCCGGGGCAATTTCGTCCCCATTGTGTTCTTAGCCATTGCTTTATATTTTTATGTCGAAGTATTTGGCCGCAAATCAGCCCTCGCTGCTCATCACCTTGGCCCATCACTTCATCTAATAATGCAAAGTTAGCAAAAATCTTTATTATATGATACATTGAACGAGAAAAAATTCTCAAACCCTTGCAACAAAGTTCATAACAAAGTTCTCATTACCCGCACTTCTCTTGTTATGACCTTGGTAACCGATACGAACATAAACACTTATGAGAGTGTATCGTAAAAAGTCTAATTGCGATACACTCTCGGGGAGGGGATGGCGGTGGTCAGGCTTTTTTGACATAGAGGTATTTGGGGTAGCAGCCGAGGACGCAGAGGGTGACAGGGCAGATACAGAGGCGGCTGAGGCGGAAGCCGGGCCATGCAGAGGTGTCATAGTGGGAGCCGCCGAAGAGCGATTTGTCGAGCTGCGTCATCTCGTAGTGGCCGGTGAGGCCGGGGTGGTCGGCTTCGGTGAGCCGGTGGTCGGAGGGTATGACGTGGAGGGTGACGCGGTGCTGATGCTCGGTATCGAGGTAGGTTAGCAGGTCGTCGGCACCGGCAACCATTTCGAGGTTGCCGCGGTTGCCATCCCAGGGCATGTCGATGTACCAACGGTTGTCGGGGTCCTGAACGAAGGTGAGGGTGTACTCTCCGCGGCTGTTTGCGAAGATGCCGCTGATGAAGTGGTGGATTGCTCGGAAGTTTTTGATGATGTCTGGCATGTTTCTATAGCTTTTTGGTTTTTACGATTGAATTGTTCTGTCTGCTCCCTGTCATTGATAATTCTGATGCATGGGGGCAGCGGGGATGGGAGGAAGCCGGAGGCATTGCGCGGGGTTCGGACCGTTTTATGCGCTCCGGCTTCTCTGGCGAAGGGGGTTATGCCGTTTTCACTTGGATTGGTTTGCCGGCAATGGTGAAGGATTTGAGGGCATTGCAGCCCATAAATGTGGCCTCATCGAAGCGTGTATGGTCGCCTTTGATGTCTACGGAGGTGAGTGCGGAACAGCCGTGGAAGGCACCTGCGCCGATGGTTGTGACGGATTCGGGGATGACAATGGATGTTAGTGAGGTACATTCCCAGAAGGCGACATTGCCGATTGATTTGACGCCCTCGGGTATGGTGATGGACTGCAGTCTTTTGCATTTGCAGAATGCGCCGTCTATGATGGCAATGATGCCATCGGGGACGGTGACGGTTACTTTGCTGTCGAAATCATAGAAGATATCGTCGATACTTCCACCGGCGGCTCCCGTGAGCGCGATAATGCCGGTGCAGCCTAAGAAAGCTCCCACCCCTATGAACTTGGTGGAATCAGGGATGGAGATATGTTTGAGGCTCAGGCAGTTTTCGAATGCGAACTTACCGATGAGCTCGAGCGTGTCGGGAAGCGTTACGGAGGCAAGCTGATAGCAAGAGAAGAATGTGTAATTGTCGATTTCGGTGACTGAGTCCGGAATGGTGATGGCCTTGAGGTTTTCGCATACGGCAAAAGCTCCTTGTCCGATTTTAGTAACCGAATCAGGAATGTTCACCGATTCGAGTCCACGGCAAGCAGAGAAGGCCCTTTCGCCAATCTCGGTTACGGTGTCAGGGATGATTACGGACGTCAGTTCGTTGCGCCCGTTGAATTCGGCCTCGCCGATTTTGGTGGTACCGCGGGGGATAACGAGGATGTTCTCCGGGGTGTTGCTCTTTGTTTCTGTGCTCTGTGACATGGTTGATGTTGATTGTGTGTTTGACGTGTAATTATGAATCAATTATTGCGATGGACGATACCGGGCCGGTTCAGTGGCGGGCGGTCATCGTCTGTAGTCGCAGTCCCGGTCTATATCGCAGTTGTTCAGCATATTATCCTGGCTCCTAATGGATTGCATGACGACCTCATAGATGAGGTCATCCACATCAGGGATGCAGGGATGTATTGCGAGCTCACATCGCGTGTAAAACTCCACTTGGTTTTCGCGAGGCGCTTCATAGAACGAAAATGTCGGTGACCACGGCATCTGGTTCTGCATGTTGACGCAATACTTTAAGAGCGGTAGTTTCTCATAGTCGGCAGGAACAACCAGCCATGATGCGCACCAGAAACTGGCTAGTGTGCCATAAAGTCCCACCTCAAAATGTACATTTTCGTAGTGGAATTCGATTTTGTCACAGGTGACATTCTCCGGTTCTATATCGTGTTTGCGAAGAGCATTAATCAGCGTCTCCTTTAGGAGCGCATTCTTTACGGTCGCCTCTTCTACGTAGCGGCGCTCCATCTCTTCTTCGTCATACTCCTCCTCATCACACTCGTAATACCGAGGCTCGGCGCTTCTTGCGAGGATCTGTTCTACGTCCTGTTTTTCAACGTTGTTCTGATTAGCGTTGTCCTGTTTTTCGTTGTTGTTGTCAAAGACTTTCATGTTGATTTTAAATTAAAAATGAGAACTATTTGGATACAATTATCACATAGTGATTCTGATGGTAAAATAGCTCTCATTTCTTGGATGCTCCGTGTGCGCGGGGGCGGGCTTATGTCCGGGGCTTAGGAGCGCCAATCAACTGAAAATCTCGGGATTAAGGTTCTCGGCGAGTTTCAATGCAGGTCTCAAAAAGACACAAAGAGAGCTGAGCATTTAAATACTTAACTCTCTAAATTTCAGGGTGGTGCCAACGGGAATCGAACCAGTGACACAAGGATTTTCAGTCCTTTGCTCTACCAACTGAGCTATGGCACCCCATGCAAGATGACGGCGTTTGCCGTTTTGCGTGGCAAAGGTAGGAAGTTTTTTTGAACTGTGCAAGCGTTTGAGCGATTTTTTTGCTTTTCGGGGCAAAAAACCGCGAAAAACCCGCTGAAAGCGGCGGAATCCGCCCGGTTTTAGGGTGCGGAGGGCGTGGCTCAGCCGAGCTTGAGGGAGAGGGCGGCGGTGAAGTCGGCGAGGGAGGGATGGCGGCGGGTGATGTCGGCCAGGCACTCGCGTTCGTTCCAGGTGATGGGGTCGGAGGCGCCTTGGTTGGTGACAACGTTGATGACGATGTGGGTGTTGTCGAGCGAGCCGTGGATGTGGGAGAGGATGCGCGGCATGTTCTCGGTGACGAGGGCGGCCTGGATGTCGGACTCGACGGTCATGGTGTATGTGTCGCCGTCGCGGTGTTTGGGGCGGCAGGCGCGCATGGTGTTGATGAGGAGGTGGTCGGCGGAGTTTATGGCGATGAAGATGTCCCAGGCGTCCTGGAGCTGTTTCTCGGTGTATTGCGCGTTTGCCTCGCGCACGCGTGTGGGCGCCTGCTGCTGTTGCGGCTGAGGTCGGGCGGAGAGGCGCGGGCCGCGTGAGGCGAAGCGCTCGGGTGCGGCATGGGCCATCTGAGCGGGAGCACTCTGAGGCGCTGCGGCTGCGGCAGGCCGTGGCGTCGCGGATGCGGTAGGAGCGGATGCAGGAGCCGGCGAGGCGGGTGCAGCGGCGGCTGTCTGGGCAGCGCGGACGGCAGCGGCGCGGACGGCGTCGCTGGCGGCGGTGGCTCCGGCAGCTCCGGCGGCAGGCGCTCCGGCGGCGGCGAGGAAGGCGGCGATGGGTTTCAGTTGCCCCCCGGTGCCATCGCCGGCGCCGCGGGGCTTAGTAGTTGGCAGAGCTGTATGATGGTCAGCTCGGTGAGGAACCGTTTGTTGGAGGCGGTGCGGTAGTTGAGGTCGGCGTTGTTGAGGATGGCCATGGCCTGATAGTAGAAGTCGGGCTGGAAGGCCTGGGCGCGGACGCTCATGGTCCGGCGTTCGTCGGCGGTTGTCTCGAGCATGTCGACAGTGCGGGGGTCGCGGGCCACCATCATGTCGCGGATGAACTGTGCGAGGCCGTTGATGAAGAACAGCGAGTCAAAGCCGTGGTTGCGGATGTCGTTGTATATGGCGAGTGCGCCGGGGACGTCCTGGTTGGCGAAGCAGTCGGTGAGGCGCTCGAAGTAGCTGTTGTCCAGGACGTTGAGGTTTGCGATTGCGGAGGCGTAGGTGATGTTCCCGCGCGAAGATGCGGCGACCTGGTCGAAGATCGAGAGGGCGTCGCGCATGGCTCCGTCGGCATGACGGGCGATGACGCCGAGGGCGGCGGGTTCGGCGGTGATGCCTTCGCTTTTGGCGACGTAGGCCAGGTGGTCGACCATGTCGCTGATGGTGATGCGCGAGAAGTCGTAGATCTGGCATCGGGAGAGGATGGTGGGTATGATCTTGTGCTTCTCGGTTGTGGCGAGGATGAAGATGGCGTAGGCGGGGGGCTCTTCGAGGGTTTTGAGGAAGGCGTTGAAGGCCTGGGATGAGAGCATGTGGACCTCGTCGATGATGAAGACGCGGTAGCGGCCGTCGGTGGGGGGCACCATGACCTGGTCGATGAGCGTCCGGATGTCGTTGACGGAGTTGTTGGAGGCGGCGTCGAGCTCGAGGATGTTCATCGAGCGGTTCTCGTTGAAGGCCCGGCACGAGGGGCACTCGTTGCAGGCTTCGCCGTCGGCGGTGCGGTTCGTGCAGTTGATGGTTTTGGCGAAGATTCGCGCGCACGAGGTTTTGCCCACGCCGCGTGTTCCGCAGAAGAGATAGGCATGGGCCAGGCGGTCCTGGGCGATGGCGTTGCGGAGGGTGGCGGTGAGGGTTTTCTGGCCGACGACGCTGGCGAAGGTCGAGGGGCGGTATTTTCTCGCAGATACGATGTACTGTTCCATACCGCAAAGGTAAGGATTTTTTCTGACGATTGTCTAATTTTTCGCGCTCTTTTTTTCAGTGCAGTGCGCCGCGGAGTGCATCGGCGAGGGCGCCGACGGCGGGGAGGTCGGCGGGGGCGAGGCGCGAGTGGATGGTGACGACGGGGTCGAGGACTGTGGAATGAGGCAGGGCGGCGACGGCGTCGGCCATGAGTTTTCCGGCTACGGGCGCCCATGATCCGTTCTCGACGAGGCCGTAGACGCGCCCGGGCAGACCGCGCTCTCTGAGGTGGGTGAGGAAGGTCTCCATGGCGGGGAAGAGTCCGGCGTTGTACGTTGCCGAGCAGAGGGCGATGACGGGGAAGCGGAAGGCTTGGGCGACGGCACTGGAGACGTGGGTGCGACACAGGTCCGTCTCGACAACATTGGCCACGCCGCGGTCGCGAAGCCCGGCGGCGAGGGCGGCGGCCGCCTCGGCTGTTCCGCCGTAGACCGAGGCGTATGTCACGAGCACGCCGGGCTCTTCGGGGCGATAGGCGCTCCAGGCGTCGTAGAGGCCGACGTACGGGGCGAGGTCACCGGTGAGGGCCGGGCCGTGGAGAGGCGCTATGGTGGTGACGGGCAGGTCATTGAGTTTGTGGAGGACGGCCTGCACCTGGCGGCCGTATTTGCCCACGATGTTGCAGTAGTAGCGGCGCGCCTCATCCTTCCACAGCTCGGGCTCGGCGGGCGATTCGGCAGGTCCGAATGTGCCGAAGGCGTCGGCGCTGAAGAGCGTGCGGGTGCGCTTCTCCAGCGACATCATGACCTCGGGCCAGTGGACCATCGGTGCAGCGATGAAGTGGAGGACGTGGTCGCCTAAGGACAGCTCGTCGCCCTCTTTGACGGTGAGCGGCTCGCGGCTGAGCGTGAGCTCGGGGAAGAACTGACCGAGCATGCGCAGGGCTGCGGCGCCGGCGACGACGCGTGCGCCGGGATAGCGCATGAGGAAGGCGGCGACGGAAGCGGAGTGGTCGGGCTCCATGTGGTGGATGACCAGGAAGTCGGGCGTTCGGCCGTCGAGGGCGGCTTCGAGGCGCTCCAGCCACTGCGTGGTGCAGCGGCGGTCGACGGTGTCCATCACCGCCGTCTGCCGGTCGAGTATAATATATGAGTTGTAGGAGACGCCGCGGGGCACGGGATACTGCGCTTCGAAAAGGTCGAGCCCGGGGTCGTCTGTGCCGATGTATTTTATGGAGTCGGGGAGTTGCATAAGCATTTTCTCTAAAGCGAGTCACGTATGTTAGTCAGGGGCAAAGTTACGCATAATTTTCGGCTATTCCAAACCCTTGAGAGGCGGGCGGCGAGGGCGGCGCGAAGTGGCAGAGTGTTAAAAACACAAAAGAGGGAGGCAAAGAAGGCATAAAGAATACCGCGTTTTGGGGATTGTTTCATTAATTTTTTGTACCTTTGTGCCAAAATCGGGCGACGACGGCGCCGGTGCTTTGCGTGCACGGCCGCTCTCGCCGGATTCACTGCGGAACGGCCCTGCCGTTATGGCCCCGCCGCTCCCCGACAATACTGAGAATTAAGAACATAACCCAAACAATTCTTGAATATGGCAAAAGAAAAGAAATTCCTGACGTGCGACGGCAACCAGGCCGCCGCACACGTCAGCTACATGTTCTCCGAAGTAGCCGCCATCTACCCCATCACTCCGTCGTCGACCATGGCGGAGTATGTTGACGAGTGGAGCGCCGCCGGCCGAAAGAACATGTTCGGAGAGACAGTCCTTGTGCAGGAGATGCAGTCCGAGGGCGGCGCCGCCGGTGCCGTTCACGGCTCGCTTCAGGCCGGTGCCCTGACCACCACCTACACCGCCTCGCAGGGCCTGCTGCTCATGATTCCCAACATGTACAAGATCGCCGGCGAACTGCTGCCCTGCGTGTTCCACGTTTCGGCACGCACGCTTGCCTCGCACGCCCTGTCGATCTTCGGTGACCACCAGGATGTGATGTCATGCCGCCAGACCGGCTTTGCCATGCTGGCTGAAGGCTCCGTGCAGGAAGTCATGGACCTGGCCGGTGTCGCCCACCTGGCCACCATCAAAGGCCGCGTGCCCTTCGTGAACTTCTTCGACGGCTTCCGCACCTCCCACGAGATTCAGAAAATCGAGGAGATCGACGCCGACGAGCTCCAGGCTCTGGTTGACCGCAAGGCCCTGGCCGAGTTCCGCGCCCGCGCCCTCAACCCCGAGAACCCCGTGGCCCGCGGCACCGCCGAGAACCCCGACGTCTTCTTCCAGCACCGCGAGGCTTCCAACAAATACTACGACGCCATCCCCGGCATCGTCGAGGACTATATGAAGGAAATCACCCGCATCACCGGCCGCGAGTACAAGCTCTTCAACTACTACGGCGCCCCCGATGCCGAGCGCATCATCATCGCCATGGGCTCCATCACCCAGGCCGCCCAGGAGGCCATCGACTCCCTCACCGCCAAGGGCGAGAAAGTCGGCCTCGTGTCCGTTCACCTCTACCGTCCCTTCTCCGTGAAGCACCTCATGGAGGCCATCCCCTCCACCGTGAAGCGCATCGCCGTCCTCGACCGCACCAAGGAGCCCGGCGCCAACGGCGAGCCCCTCTTCCTCGACGTCGTCGACGCCTTCTACGGCAAGGAGAACGCTCCCCTCATCGTGGGCGGCCGCTACGGTCTGTCTTCGAAGGACACCACCCCCGCACAGATTCTCGGCGTCTACGAGAACCTGGCACTCCCCCAGCCCAAAGACCACTTCGTCATCAGCATCGTCGACGACGTGACCTTCCACTCGCTGCCCCTCCCCGAGGAAATCTCGCTGGGCGACCCCTCGACCTTCGAGGCCAAATTCTACGGCCTGGGCGCCGACGGAACCGTGGGCGCAAACAAGAACTCCGTGAAGATCATCGGTGACAACACCGACAAATACTGCCAGGCCTACTTCTCCTACGACTCCAAGAAGTCAGGCGGTTTCACCTGCTCGCACCTGCGTTTCGGCGACAAGCCCATCCGCTCGACCTATCTGGTGACCACCCCCAACTTCGTGGCCTGCCATGTTCAGGCTTACCTGCACATGTACGACGTGCTCCGCGGCCTGCGCGACAACGGCACCTTCCTGCTCAACACCATCTGGGATGGCGACGAGCTCGTCAAAAACCTGCCCAACGACGTCAAGCGCTACTTCGCACAGCACAACATCACCGTCTACTACATCAACGCCACCCGCATCGCCCAGGAGATCGGCCTCGGCAACCGCACCAACACCATCCTCCAGAGCGCATTCTTCCGCATCACCGAGGTGATTCCCGTCGACCTCGCCGTCGAGCAGATGAAGAAATTCATCGTCAAGTCCTACGGCAAAAAAGGCCAGGACGTTGTCGACAAGAACTATGCCGCCGTCGACCGCGGCGGCGAGTACCACCAACTCACCGTCGACCCCGCCTGGGCCCAGCTCCCCGACGATGTCAAAGCCGCCGACGACGTTCCCGCATTCATCCACGACGTCGTTCGACCCATCAACGCCCAGAACGGCGACCTTCTGCCCGTGTCCACCTTCAAGGACAACCCCGACGGCACCTGGCCCCAGGGCACTGCCACCTATGAGAAGCGCGGCGTAGCAGCCTTCGTGCCCCAGTGGGACGAGGAGAACTGCATCCAGTGCAACAAGTGCGCATACGTCTGCCCCCACGCCGCCATCCGTCCCTTCGTGCTCAACGCCGAGGAGATGAAGCTGGCTCCCTTCGCCGAGGACAAGACACTCCCCACCATGGGCAAGACCATGGCCGGCACACGCTTCATCCAGGCCGTCGACGTCCTCGACTGCCTCGGCTGCGGCAACTGCGTCGACGTCTGCCCCGGCAAACGCGGCAACAAGGCCCTGGCCATGAAACCCCTCGAGACTCAGCTCGACGTCCAGAAAGACTGGGACTACTGCGTCGGCCACGTCACCTCCAAGCAGAACCTCGTCGACGTCAAGCAGATGGTCAAGAACAGCCAGTTCGCCACCCCGCTCTTCGAGTTCTCCGGCGCATGCTCCGGCTGCGGTGAGACTCCCTATCTCAAACTCATGACCCAGCTCTTCGGCGACCACCAGATGATTGCCAACGCAACGGGCTGCTCGTCGATCTACTCCGGCTCGGTGCCCTCCACCCCCTACTGCACCGACGAGAAAGGCCACGGTCCCGCTTGGGCCAACTCACTGTTCGAGGACTTCGCCGAGTTCGGCCTGGGCATGAAGCTCGGCTCCGACAAACTCCGCGACCGCCTCGCCGACATGTTCACCAAGCTCCAGGACTGCGAGAACGCCCCCGCCGAGATGAAGGAACTGGCAGCCAAATGGCTGACCGTCCGCCACGACGCCGTCGCCACCCGCGAAATCGCCGAGGCCATCGTGCCCATGGCTGAGAAAGGCGCCGAGGCCGGCTGCGACATCTGCAGCACCATCGTCGAACTCAAAGACTACATCACCGCCCGCTCGCAGTGGATCATCGCCGGCGACGGCGCCGCCTACGACATCGGCTTCGGCGGCCTCGACCATGTCCTCGCCTCCGGCAAGAACGTGAACGTGCTCGTCCTCGACACCGAGGTCTACTCCAACACCGGCGGCCAGGCCTCCAAGGCAACCCCCGTGGGCGCCATCGCCAAGTTCGCCGCCAGCGGCAAACGCATCCGCAAGAAAGACCTCGGCCTGATCGCCTCCACCTATGGCTACGTCTACTGCGCACAGGTGGCCATGGGCGCCGACAATGCCCAGACCCTCAAGGCCTTCCGCGAGGCCGAGGCTTACGACGGCCCCTCGCTCATCATCGCCTACTCGCCCTGCATCAACCACGGCCTCAAAGCCGGCATGGGTCACGCCCAGCAGGAAGAAGCCAACGCCGTCGCTTGCGGCTACTGGCACCTGTGGCGTTACAACCCCGCCCTTGAAGACGAAGGCAAGAACCCCTTCACCCTCGACAGCAAGGCACCCGACTGGAGCAAGTTCATCGACTTCCTCAAAGGCGAGGTGCGCTACGCTTCGGTCATGAAGCAGTATCCCGCCGAGGCTCAGGAGCTCTTCGAGGCTGCCCGCGCCAACGCCCAGTGGCGTTACAACAACTACCGCCGTCTGGCCCAGCAGCAGTGGGGCCAGGACCCCGAGGTTCCCGTTGTTGAGAACATGAACGAGAAATAATCCCGCGCACACCGCGAACACACCCTACGCCGGCGGCGCTCCCCCACGGAGCGCCGCCGTTTTTTGTGTGCCCGGGCCGCCGTTTCAGCACCCGCAGCGCGCTCTGTCGGAATTGTCGAAAAGTTGGAAATTTGTACAAACTATAAGTTTTTAAGCCGCCAAACTTAATAATTTGACTTTTTTCTGCGAAAAATTTCATTTTTATTTGGTTTTTATTGATTTTTACTTAAATTTGCGGGCACGTAATTCAGATGCGCATTTCCTCGCGCGCGTTCATTTATAATAATATACATATTCGGAAAAGAAATCAGCCTCTTCCCAAACGTTTGAACACCTTGATAATTTTTCCATATCACCCTAATTAATATCCTATAATGAAAAGGCTCATCTTCTCATGCCTGTGCGCCGCCGCGGTAGGCTGCGCTATGGCCGACAACCCGCTTGTGGTAAGACTCGCCGAGGGGGACACACAAGTGGAAGTGGAGAAAATCTCGCACATCACGTTCGACGCCGACGGCTCGGTCTGCGTGCACTGCACGGACGGAACGTCCATCACTGCCGCCGCCGACAAGTTCGTGTCGCTGCGTTTCAACTCCGAACATTCCGGCATCGAGGCCGTTGTGGCCGGCGCCGAGAGCTCGCTCTCGCTGGGCGCCGACGGCATCATCTCTGCCTCCGTGCCCGGCATCGTCCTCTATGACGCCGCCGGCCAGCGTGTGGCGTCTTCCGAATCCAACTCATTGTCAACCAGCGGACTGCAGCCCGGCGTCTACATCGTCAGCGCCGGCGACGCATCCCTTAAAATCATAGTGAAATGAACAGCCGCCGCATCCTGCTGCCACTGGCGCTGACCGCCGTGGCCGCCCTGGCCTATCAGGGCTCTTACATGGTTTTCGCCCCGGCTTCGGACGCCGTCACACGCGCCATCGCCGTCAAGAACACCGACTCAATCAGCATCAGCGGCACCAATGTCGTCGTCACGCCCCTGGGTCAGCCGCAGAGCATGCTGCCCATCAGCGCCATCGCCGACCTGCGCATCCTCCCCAACGAGGATGTCATCGCCATCGACATGGACCGCGCCACCGTCTTCAACCCCCTGGCCTTCGAGGGCGTGAGCGTGGAGATGGTCGACAAAGCCGTGACCGTCACCTCCGAATACGCCTCCGACCTCAACATCTCGGTTAAAGGCACCGGCAAAAGCGTGAAAGTCTATGCCGCCGCCGGCCTCAACCTTGTCCTCGACAACGCCAAACTGAGCGGCGAGGGCAGTGCCGCCGTCAACATTCAGACCAAGAAAGCCTCGACCATCACCCTCGTAGGCGAGAACGTCCTCGCTGACAGCGCTCCCTACGCCACGCCCACCGGCGAAAAGGAGAACGGCACACTCTTCTCCATCGGTAAAATCACCCTCCAGGGCGACGGCTCGCTGTCCGTATCATCGGCAGTCAAGCATGCCATCGCCTCCTCCAAGAGCATCACCATCAAGAGCGGCAACGTGACCGTCACGGGCGCTGCCTCCGACGGCCTCCACGCTGACGGCATCGCCCTCAACGGCGGCTCGTTCACCTGCGCCGCTGTCACCGGCGACGGCGTCGACGCAGGCGCCGAGACCCTCGTCATCGACGGCGCCAAGGTCAACGTCACCTCCACCGCCGACGATGTCAAGGCCCTCAAAGCCGACGGCGACATCTTCGTGCGCTCCGGCGAGGTCGTCTTCTCCGTGGCCGGCGGCCAGAGCAAGGGCTTCAAGACCAAAGCCAACATGTACGTAGAGGGCGGCGTGATGCGCGCCACCATGACCGGAGGCGTCGTTGTCACCAACGGCGACCCCTCCTACTGCACCGCCTTCAAGACTGACAGCGCCTTCGTCATGAGCGGCGGCGAGCTCCACGTCACCTCCACCGGCGAGGCCGGCAAAGGCATCTCCACCGACGGCGACTTCACCATCACCGACGGCGTCATCGACATCTCAACCTCCGGCAACGGCGCCACATACGTCGACTCGACCGGCGTAACCGACTCATACTCCGCAACATGCATCACCGTCGACGGCAACGCATACGTCTACGGCGGACGCCTGACACTGCGCTCCTCCGGCACCGCCGGCAAAGCCCTCAAGTCAGACCTGGCCATGGTTATCGGCCGCCCCGGCGAGGCGGCGACACGCCTCCCACTCCTCCCGGCGGTAACACCGGCGGCGGAGGTCCCGGTGGCGGTCCCGGCGGAGGCCCCGGCGGCGGATTCCCCGGTGGCGGTCCCGGCGGCATGGACAATGCCGACTATGCCAACCCCAAAGTGATCAAAGCCGAAGGCAACCTCGACATCTATTCCGGCATCCTCATCATCTCCTCCACC
>SFOH01000035.1 GCA_004552485.1 Bacteroidales bacterium
GCCTCAATCCCGGTCGAAGACAAGGTGCTTTACTTCGACTTCGAGCTGACTTCCAAGCAGTTTCAGCGCCGATACACCAACGAAGAGACCGGCTCATCGCATCGGTTCCCGCGAAACTTTGTCCGCGTCGAATTCGACCCCAACGTCGAATTCTACGACAACGTCATCGCAATCATCGCCGAGATTGAGAACGTGGCCAAGAACACCAATGGCCGCTATCTAATAATCGACAACATCTCGTGGATAACCGCCAAGTCCGAGTCGGGCGACGTTGCCGCAACGCTCATGCAGGAACTCGTCAAGCTGAAGAAGCGCGGCAACTACTCAATCCTCGTCCTCGCCCACACCCCCAAGCGCTATGGCCCCGACAACGTCATGAACTTCCGCATCGAAAAAGACGACAACTTCCTGCACTTCGTTCACACCGGCTTCTCCGCCGAGACCGACAACCTCGGAGAGTACAGCGAAAAAGACACCAAGCGCGAAGAAGCAAAGAACCAAATCAAAGCGTTGCATGCCCAAGGCCTCACCGTACGTCAAATAGCCCAAGAAGGCTATTCTTACTACCAGGTTGCGAAAACTGTCAAGGAGATAAACCAGGGCAAAGAAGACGACTGAGTTTGAGTGGCGTTATGATTGTTATGATTGTTATGATTGTTACGGCCGTCATAACGTCATAACATCATAACAGCATCGGCGTTTGGTTCCTATCAGCATCAGAGTTGAATGTCCGCCTCGGTTAACCTAACACTCTTTCTATCAGTAGTTTATTTATTATTATATTATATTTATTTATTATTATATATAGAGAGAGAAGACAGAACCATTCTCCGACGCTTATTATGATGTTACGACGTTATGAAGGCCGTAACAGCCATAACAGACCAACATCCGACGCAGACAAATATCCGACGCTTGTTATGATGTTATGACGTTATGAAGGCCGTAACAACCATAACAGTCATAACAGCCATAACAGAATCATCACAAACCTTTATTAAATCACACACCGTTATGGAAAAGAAAAATTTTCGCTACGGCCTGGGCAAACTCACCACCGTCTGCCCGGCCTGCCACCGGCGCACGTTCAAGCCCTACATCGACCTGCAGAGCGGCCAACCCCTCGACGCCAAAAGCTGCGGACGCTGCAACCGCGAAGTCAACTGCCGCTACCATCTGACGCCCGCTGAGTATCTGGCCAACACGCCCAACCGTCCCACGCTCTTCCTCTCAGCTGCCGCCCCCGCGGCCATCGACCCGCCCTCGTTCCTAAGCGAGCGTCCGCCGCTGCAGGACGGCACGGAGCTCATCCGCGACACCCTCTTCCGCTGGATGTTCTTCCTCTTCGGCAACGACCCCGGAGTGGTCCGCGTATGGAAGGCCTACCGCGCCTACCACGACCGTGCCCTCGGCGGCTCTGCCGGCTTCCCGCTCATCGACCGCTTCGGCAACTTCCGCTCGACCAAACTCATGCGCTACGACCCCAACGGCCACCGGTGCAAGAACGCTCTCAACGATGCAAAGAACGTAGCCTGGAAACACACCGGCCTGCCCGGCTACTGCTTCCGCGCCTGCTTCTTCGGCGAGCACCTCGTCCGGGCGTTCCCGAAAGCCACGGTCAACATCGTCGAGTCGGAGAAGACAGCACTGCTCTGCGCCGTGGAATACGGCTACGGCGACCGGCAGATATGGGTGGCCAGCGGAGGATGCTCGGGCCTGCGCGGCTCGGCCGAAGACCTGCGCGACCCCCACTTCCGCCTCTCGTTCTTGCGCGGCCGCAATGTCCGCCTCATCCCCGACAACGACAGCGTCGAGCGCTGGAAAGAGTGCACCGGCGAGCTCCGCAAATTCTGCCGCAGCGTCACCGTCGAGCCCGTCGCCGGCCTCACCGGCTCCGAAGACCTCGGCGACCTCATCGTCCGCCGCCACACGTAAGCGTGGAGGAGTGAAGGAGTGGAGGAGTCCACCCCCGCGGCCGGTAACGCCGGCGGGCGATAAGAGCCAGGGGTTTGGCAGCGCGTTAGCGCTGCTGAACCCCTGGTATTGTGGCATTTATAGGATTGTACTGCGGTGCTGCTTCGTGACGGCTTCGAGGGTGACCGGCTTTTGGTATTTGCGGTCGACAACGAGGAGGAGCAGCGGCTGAGTGGTGTAGCTCTGTCTGGCGCCGCGTTTGACCGAATAGCGCACGTTGAGGCCGCCGGCGTCCGTTTCGGTCAGCGACACCATGATTTCTTCATAACCGGTGTTGCAGGGGCTTATTTGCTCTTGAGGGAGACTTTCCGGCCCTTGAAGCTCATGTTGAGGGTGTTGTCCACGACTTCGACGTCGGTGTAGGTCTCCTCGGAGACATACTGCTTCTTGATGCTTTCGACAACCATGTCCTTGAGACCTTCGCCGAGACTCTCCACGTCAAGCTCTTTGAGCTCGATGGTTGCGGGGTCGATGGTGATTTTCAGAGTCTTGGCGCCCTCGTCGTAGGTGTATTTGCCCTTGCCTTCCATGTCGATGGACATCTTGGGGCTCTCGGCCTCCATGTCGCAGCTGAACTGCATGGTGCCGTCGCTGTTGAACACGTATTCTACGTCGACATCGGTGCCGAGCTGGTCGATGTCCAGGCCCCACTTGCCCACGAGGGGATTGCTCTTGGAGCAGGCGAACAGAGCGACGAACATAGCGCAAAGGCAGGTTGAGATAAATGCGAATTTCTTCATAATCAATGTGTTTTGGAATTAGGAATGAGGAATTGGAAATTAGCAACGGTGTATAAACAGGGCTACGGCGCGGCCCGGGGGGCACGAAGCGACACAGCCGCCCACAAATTTAGGCAAAAACTCCGAAATAATCGCTATCTTTGCGCCGAAATTCAAACACATCCGCTTTGTCACCCATCCACCCATCCACACACCAACCCATCAACTCGTCCACGCATCCACTCATCGTCATGGTCCTGGCCGCGTTCACGTTCAACACCTCGGAGTTCATCCCCGTGGGGCTGCTCACGGACATCGCCGCGGGCCTTGGCGTCACCGAGACCGACGCGGGCCTGCTGATAACGGTCTACGCATGGGTGGTGGCGCTGCTGTCGCTGCCGCTCATGCTGCTGTGCGCGCGCCTGCCCTATCGGCGGCTGATGCTGTGGGTGATAGGCGTATTCTTCGTGGCCAACGCGGGGTCGGTGCTGTCGTGGAACTACGCCTCGCTCATGGCCTCGCGCATCGGCGTCGCCCTCTCCCACTGCGTCTTCTGGTCGATAGCGCCCGCCATGGCCGTGGCCATAGCGCCCGCCGGCAAACGCGCCACGGCGCTGGCGGCCGTCAACGCCGGCGGCGGCATCGCTCTCATCGCCGGTCTCCCCCTGGGACGCATCATCGGCATCGCCGCCGGCTGGCGCATGGCCTTTGCGGCGATAGCGGCGCTGGCGGCATTGCTGTGGATACTCATGCGCACGTTCTACCCCGTCACCGCCAACGCGCAGCGCACCGCCCCGCAGTCGCGACGCAGCATGGTGACCGGCCTGGTCCACTGCCGCCCCCTGCTGATGATATACCTCATCATAATCGTCATCGTCACAGGCCATTACACTGGCTACAGCTACATCGAGCCCTTCCTGGCGAAGGTGGCGCGACTCAGCGCCCCGGACATCACCATGACCCTCTCGCTGTTCGGCGCCGCCGGACTCGCGGGCAGCTTCGTGGCCGGGAAATGGTTCAACACGCGCTCGACCACGCTGATACTCGGCGCCTGCTTCGCCATCCCCGCCGCGCTCCTGCTGCTGCTGCCCTTCTCGACGCTCGGCCCGGGCGCCATCGTGGCGCTGTGCATCGTCTGGGGCACCTCGCTCACCGTCATCAACATCTGCCTGCAGAACGACATCCTGCGCCTCTTCCCGTCCGACTCCGCCGTGCCCATGAGCCTCTACTCCGGCCTCTTCAACCTCGGCATCGGCGGCGGCGCCCTCGTCGGCGGACTGGCCGTGGCGGCCGGCCTCCTCTCGCGCATCGGCTACCTCGGCGGCACCATCGCCCTCGCCATCGCCCTCTACACCCTCCTCCGCTACCTCCCCGCCCGGGCCTGCCGCCCCTGATTATCCGCGCTTTTCTTGCGTTTGTTCGCTTTTTTGCGTAACTTTGCTTCCGAAAGTTAAAACAGTGACTTAGATTATGAGCAATAACAGCAATTTGAACGTGACCCCCAAGCCCCGGTCAAAGGCGTGGCATGGACCGTCGCCGGCCCGGTGCTTTTCATTGTGGCACTGGCGTTTATCCGTCCCTGGTACAATGTATGGAGCCGGGAGATGGAGGGTAAGGCCGAGTTCGCCAAAGCCGAGCAGAACAGAAAAATCCGCATCGCGCAGGCCAAGGCCAATCTCGAAGCCGAGAAGCTCAACGCCCGGGCCGAGGCCATGAGCGCGCGAAAGGCGCCGCCGAGGCTATCCGCATCGAGAACGGCAGCATCACGCCCACATACATTCAGTATCTGTGGGTGCGCCGGCAGTCGAACCTCAGCGACAAGACTGTCATCTACATTCCGACGGAAACGAACCTGCCCCTGCCCCCAGTCGACACGTCTGACGAATCCCGACACGAAAAGTGCGAGAGCACGCGCAGCGGCTCCGGCCGAATAATCTCACTTTTTTGAAAACGGTCATGCTTGCGGAACATTAATCTATAAACACACCATGACCCTGCGGCAAAGACCCGGGCGCAGCGCGCCGCCGCGCCTTTGCCGCCCGCTCCCGCGCCCCGGTCATGGGAGGCCGTTTTCGGCAAGCATCACCGCACACAGAAATCAACCGCTATCGTCTATGTCAATGAACAAACCGTACAAGGGACTGACCGATGCCGAGGTGGCTGCGCGCCGCCGCGAGCATGGCGCCAACGTGCTGACTCCGCCCGCGCAAAAGCCGTGGTGGAAGGAGTTTGGCGAGAAATTTTCGGGCCCGTTGATTATTATCCTGCTGATTGCCGGTGTGCTGTCAGTGGGCATCTCTTTTTATGAATACTACGGCCTGGGGCAGGACTGGAAGGTGTTCTTCGAGCCCATCGGCATCTTTGTGGCCATACTGCTGGCCACGGGCCTGGCGTTCCTCTTTGAGCAGAAAGCGGGCAAGGCCTTCAAGATTCTGAACCGGGTCAGCGACGACGAGCCGGTCGAGGTGCTCCGCAACGGCACGATGACCACCATCCCGCGCAAGGACGTGGTGGTGGGCGACATCGTCATGCTCAACACCGGCGACGAAATTCCGGCCGACGGCGAGTTGCTCGATGCGGTGACGCTCAGCGTGGACGAGTCGTCGCTGACGGGCGAACCTCACTGCTCCAAGACCATCGACCCTAAGGACTTTGACCCGGAAGCCACATATCCCTCGAACCACGTCATGCGCGGCACCAAGGTGATGGAAGGCCACGGCGTGATGCGCGTGCTCCGCGTGGGCGACGCGACGGAGATGGGCAAGGTGTTCGAAGAGGCGCAGATTGACGACTCAGTCAAGACGCCGCTGAACGAGCAGCTCGACAAGCTGGGCCGCTGGATAACGAATGCCAGCTACATCTTTGCAGGCCTCATCATCGTGGCGCAGATTATCCACTTCCTGGGCTGGGGCGCCTGGCAGGCATGGCTGCTGATTGTGCCTGTCGCTCTGTTCTTCTGGCTGGTTATCGAGAAATTCGAGGGCTGGTCGAAGACGGCATGCGTCGTCACCATCGTCCTCTTCTTCTGCCTGTTCATCGCCATGGTGTGCGGCGCCTTCGTCCTCATCAATCCCGGCGCAGACACAGCCGTATGGTCCGGGCTGCTGGCCCACACGCTTCAGACGCTCATGGTGGCCGTGACGCTCATCGTGGTGGCCGTCCCTGAAGGCCTGCCCATGGCCGTGACGCTCTCGCTGGCCTACTCCATGCGCGCCATGCTCAAGACCAGCAACCTCGTGCGCAAGATGCACGCCTGCGAGACGATGGGCGCCACCACCGTCATCTGCACCGACAAAACGGGCACGCTCACGCAGAATCAGATGCAGGTCTACAAGACCAACTTCTTCGGCAATCCCTCCGACGACGTCCTCGCCGAAGGCATCGCCGTCAACTCCACGGCCCAGCTCGACCTGTCGGGCGAGAAGCCGCAGGTGCTGGGCAATCCCACGGAGGGCGCCCTGCTGCTGTGGCTCCGGGACCGCGGCGCCGACTATCAGGCTCTCCGCGCAGGCGCCACACGCGTCGCCGAGCTCCCCTTCACCACCGAGCGCAAGTACATGGCCACGGTCGTGCGCTCCGCCTCCGGCAAGCTCATCCTCTACGTGAAAGGCGCCCCGGAGATTGTCTTCGCCATGTGCCATGACACCGCCGGCGTCACCCGGCAGGAGATCGACGCCCGGCTGCTCGAGTATCAGAACCAGGCCATGCGCACCCTCGGCTTCGCCTATCAGGAACTCCGCGAGGGAGACCCCGCCACCCCGGCCGACGGCCGCGTGGTGGCCACCGGACTCACCTTCCTGGGCATCGTCGCCATCTCCGACCCCGTGCGCGCCGACGTCCCCGACGCCGTTGCCGAAGTCATCAATGCCGGCGTGAAAGTGAAAATCGTGACCGGCGACACCCCCGGCACCGCCAAAGAGATAGGCCGCCAAATCGGCCTGTGGAACGACGCCGGCGACTCCGACCACAACATCATCACCGGCCCCGAGTTCGCCCTCCTCTCCGACCGGCAGCTGCGCGAGCGTGTCGGTGACCTCAAAATCATTGCCCGCGCACGCCCCCTCGACAAGAAACGCCTCGTCGAAGCCCTCCAGGCCGGCGGCGAAGTCGTGGCCGTCACCGGCGACGGCACCAACGACGCCCCCGCACTCCGCGCCGCACACGTCGGCCTCTCCATGGGCGACGGCACCTCCGTGGCCAAAGAAGCCTCCGACATCACCATCATCGACAACTCCTTCTCCTCCATCGGCCGCGCCGTCATGTGGGGACGTTCGCTCTACCAGAACATCCAGCGCTTCCTCCTCTTCCAGCTCACCGTCAATGTCGCCGCCTGCCTGCTCGTGCTCGTAGGCTCGTTCATCGGCACCGAGTCGCCGCTCACCGTCACACAGATGCTGTGGGTGAACCTCATCATGGACACCTTCGGCGCCATGGCCCTCGCCTCGCTACCCCCGTCGCCGTCAGTCATGCACGACAAGCCGCGCGACCGCCGCGCCTCCATCCTCACGCGCCCCATGATGGCCGAACTCCTCGGCGTCGGCATCCTCTTCTTCGCCATCACCCTCGGCTTCTACTGCATCTTCAATGCCACCGACGTCACGTCCATACCGCAGATGTTCCACGCCGAGCCCAAGGCCACGGAGGGCATGACCGCCTACGAGATGACGCTCCTGTTCTCAATCTTCGTTTGGACCCACTTCTTCTACATGTTCGACGCACGCTGCTTCGAGACCTCGCGCAGCATCTTCCGACTGAAGATGAGCCAGGGCTTCTGGACCATCGTGGCCATCATCGCCGTCGGCCAGCTCTTCATCACGGAAGTCGCCTACGAATTCTTCAACTGCGCCCCCATGCTCCACACCGCCGACTGGAGCTTCAACCCCTCCGGTGCCCTCGACCTCCTCATCATCGTCGCCGCCTCCTCCCTCGTCCTCTGGGTCCCCGAACTCTACCGCCTCCTCACCAACAAGCACTGACCCCTTCCCCGGGGGGCTGAAAGCAGCGGCCTCCGCGATTCCGATTGATAGGGAGCGCGGAGGCCGTTGGTTTCTTATAAAGGAGAGGGTCAGTCGTCAAATAGTTTGTCTAAGAGGCTATCAGTCTACAATATCATGTCTTCTTTGGCATTATTTATCATGTTTCTGCACAAGTGAACGCCGCCTATTGCGGAAGGTATGACGCCTACCATCAAGAGGAGCGCGATGAATTGGAGATCCGGACTGTGAGATTTCCCCAGTGCGACCATGAGTATTATCTCTATGACGGGGATGGCGATGGCAACGCCGTTGGCACGCATTATGCGCTTTTTCATTTGGCTGTCGCGTTCTTTCATGGCCTCGTCAACGCGCGACTGCATCGACGGCGGTATCATCGTGAAATTGCGCTTTGTCTTGGGCATGCGTTTCATCAGACTGATGATCATGTCGGTGGCGCGGTTGAGCATGGCCGGGTTGTTGTCGCACGTCAGCGTTATCTTCTGATAGACCTGGCCGGCCTTGCTTATCCATGCTTCGGTATTCTCGCGGCTGGTGGCGCAGCTCACGGCCATGTTCATAACCTCGAACAGCTCCTCGTTGGTGTTGGGTACGGGCAGGCTTTTGATGAGCGAGTCTTTTTCGCGATAGTCGGCTTTCTTGATGTCTTTATAGAACGTCTGCAGCGACGACGCGGCGCTCACGCCCGTTATCTCGTAGCCGCATTCGGGGCACACGCCGGAGAAGCTTTTGAGCATGGCGCCGCAGGCGGGGCATTTGCGCATATTTCCGTATTTGTCCGACTTGGGCTTGGCCGGTTTGGCAGCTGCGGCCGCCTGCTGCTGTGATTTCTGCATACGTGCGAGGCGCGCGTCAAGCACCATGTCGAATTCGTCCGGGTCTATACCTTCGGACACGGCACGACGCTTCAGGACAGCACGCTCCTTGTCGGTGAGAACACCGTCGGCCAGCGCCGCATCTATCAGTTCTTCAATGATTTCGCTATACATTTGGGTGGATGAGTGGATGTGTAATGAGTGGTTGAGTAGGCATTTATCCCACAAAATTACCATAAATTTCCCGTACCGCCAAAAAAAGCGGCTCCTTTTCAGTCCTTTCGCCTAAACTTTCGCCAAAAGTGCCCCTCGCCGCCATTTTTATTTTGCATTTTTGAAATATTTGCTTAATTTTGCGAATGAGTATGCGTCGGCCACGGCCGTCCTCATCCGCGAACATCTATAATCATTGAGCAATAACCACCGCGCAAGCCACCCCGCTTGCCAATCTCAAACACCGACAGAATTTAATCTATGGGACTTTTCAGCAAACTCAAGGGTAACAGCGGCGGCATGATGAACGTCATCCGCTGCGACCAGCCCGAATACCTCGTGTGGAAATGGCGCCCCGAAGGCCAGGAAGCGAACTCCACCAAGCGTGAGAACGCCATCCGCTACGGCTCCTCGCTCCGCGTCAAGGACGGCGAAGTAGCCGTCTTCGTCTATCACCAGAAGGACGGCACCATGCAGGACTACATCGTCGGCCCCTACGACCAGACCATCAAAACCGCCAACTTCCCCGTCCTCGCGTCCATCGTCGGACTCGCCTTCGGCGGCGACTCACCCTTCCAGGCCGAAGTCTACTTCATCAACCTCAGCGGCAACGTCCAGGTCCGTTTCGCCATCCCCTACTTCGACGTCTTCGACCCGCGCGCCATGGACTTCGCCGTCCCCATCGCCGTCCGCGGCGTCATCACCTTCAACATCACCGACTACAAGGCATTCATCAAACTCAACCGCCTCATCAACTTCGAGCTCTCCGACTTCGAGCGCCAGATCAAAGACGCCGTCACCAAATACGTCAAGCAGATAGTCGCCAACTGCCCCATCGACAACGGCATCCCCGTCATCCAGCTCGAGCGCAAGATACTCGAAATCAACGACCTCGTCACCAAATACCTCACCCCGCGCCTCGAAAACGACTTCGGCGTCAACCTCAAAGCCATCGACATCTCCGCCATCGAGCCCGACAAAGAGTCCGAAGGCTACACCTCGTTGCGCGCCATCACCGCCGACATCACCGCGCAGACCATCAAGGCCCAGAACGAAGTCAACATCAAGAACCTCCACGACATGCAGCGCATCAACACCGAGAACCTCGAAGAGTCGCTCCGTGTCCAGCGCGAAGAAGCCCAGCGCGCCCAGCGCCTCCAGTCCGAAAGCGCCTACATCGGTGCCCACGCCATCGACCAGCAGGCCAACGTACTCGGCCGCGCCGCCGACAGCCTCGGCACCATGTCGCAGATGGGCGGCGCCGGTGGCGGCGGCATGAACATCGCCTCCATGATGACCGGCATGGCCATGGGCGGCGCCATGGGCAATCAGATGGCCGGCATGGTCAACACCATGGGCAACGCCATCAACCAGGGCCAGCAGCCCGGCATGCCCGGCGCACCCGGCCAGCCTCAGACACCCCCGCCACCACCCACCGTCTCCTACATGATCGTCGAGAACGGCGCCCAGGCCGGCCCCTTCAACATGGCCCAGCTCCAGCAGCTCGTCGCCATGGGACGCCTCACCCCGCAGACCTACGTATGGTGCCAGGGCATGCCCGCCTGGGCCTATGCCGCACAAGTGCCCCAGCTCCAGCCCCTCTTCCAGGCAGCGCCCACACCCCCGCCCATGCCCGGCGTGCCCCCCACACCCGGCGTCTGACACCACCGTGCCCGGAGCCGCAGGCTCCGGGTCCGGCTCCCCCCCTTTCCCAACCCATCACCCAAACCCCCAAAAACCCCAAACACAGTGGACAACAACTTCTCTTCACTCGACCGCCTCATGGAATTCGGCATGAGCATGGGCGTCGCCACACAGATGATGAACGTCATGAACTCCGCCTTCAAAGACATGCAAGTCCCCAACGCCGGAGTCCCCGTCTCCTATAAAAAACCCGGATTTTTCGCCGTCGTCGACGACCACACCGTCGGCCCCCTCACCGACGCCGAACTCCAGACCCTCGTCCAAAGCTCCAAAATCAACGCCGACACATTCGTATGGCGCGAAGGCATGCCCGGCTGGGAACACGCCACCGACGTCCCCGAAGTCTACAAATACATCCTCCTAAACAGCCCCGCAAAATGAAATTCAACACCTTCAACGCCATCATAGCCCTCCTCCTCGCCGCCCTCCTCGGCTACCTCTGCTACTGCATCAACCCCTACCAAGGCTCCGACATCATCATCGGCATCGCATCGTTCATCACCATCGCCGTCCCCCTCGTCGCCGCCGTCGCCGCCAAAGTCCCCGAATACCCCCGCACATCCGTCCTCCTCAAGACAACCGCATCCCTGTTCACCGTCGCCTCCGTCGCCGTCAACCTCATCTTCGCCTTCTTCGACTTCTCCGCACCCGTCTACATCATCATCGTCGGCATCATCTGCCTCATCTTCCTGCTCGTCTTCAACGGCATATACCGCGCCAAGCAGTGACCCCCCGCGCCTCCCAAGACACTAAAGACATGGAGAACCCCGCGCCGAGAATACTCGTCGTCGACGACGAAGAAGCCATCCGCGAAGGCGTCCGCGACTACCTCACCCTCGAAGGCTACCGCGTCGACTCCGCGCCCGACGCCCTCCGCGCCCTCGCGCGGGGCGTCGCCGCCTACGACCTCATCCTCCTCGACATCATGATGGACCACCTCGACGGATTCCAGATGGCCGGGCGCCTCAAAGCCGACCCGCAGACCGCCCACATCCCCATCATCTTCCTCACCGCCCGCGACACCGACGACGACATGGTCGCCGGCCTCAGCCTCGGCGCCGACGACTACATCGCCAAACCCTTCTCCATGCGCAACCTCATCGCCCGCATCCAGGCCGTCCTCCGCCGCACCCACTCCGCCACACCTCCATCCTCAATCCTCAATCCTCACTGCTCAATCCACAATCCACCCGTCCGCTGCGACCGCGCCGGCCTGCGCTGCACCGTCGACTCACGCCCCATCCACCTCCCCCGCAAAGAGTTCGAAATCCTCGCACTCCTCCTCGAAAACCCCGGACGCATCTTCACCCGCGAAGAACTCATGCGCCGCATATGGCCCGACCGCGTCGTCGTCACCGACCGCTCCGTCGACGTCCACATCACACGCCTCCGCGCCAAAATCGCCCCCTACTCCCGCAACATCGTCTCACGCTCAGGCTACGGCTATGGCTGGCTCCCCGATTAAAATCTCCTTCCGAGTGCGCATACTCGCGCTCCTCCTCGCCACATGCTGGCTCCTGGCCGCCGCCTTCATCGCCTTCCAGTACCACCGCGAGCGAGAGTTCAAAGCCGACATCCTCGACACGCGCCTACAGATGCACAACGACCGCATCATCGACGACCTGCGCCGCGGCGAGAACATCGACTCCATCCTCCGACGCATCTCCGCGCCCACACCCCACCTGCGCGTCACCCTCATCGACTCCACCGGCCGCGTCCTCTACGACACCCGCTCCCCCGGCGCCTCCACCCCCAATCCTCACTGCTCACTGCTCACTGCTCAATCCAACCACAACACCCGCCCCGAAGTCATCGCCGCACGCGCCCACGGCCAAGGACACTCCATCGCACGCACGTCCCAGAGCGACGCATCGCCCTATTTCTACTCAGCCCGCCTCGCTCCCCACGGCCTCGTCGTACGCTCAGCCGTCCCCTATACCCACTCCCTCACCGAAGTCCTCGCCGTCGACCGCACCATCATCTGGATATTACTCGGAATCACCCTCGCCGTCTCCGCCCTCGCCCTCCTCGTCCTCGCGCGTCCCATAGCCCTCTCCATCCGACGCCTCCGCGACTTCGCCGGGCGCGCCGCCCGCGACGACGACCAACCCATCTACCGCGACACCTACCCCTTCCCCCACGACGAACTCGGCGACATCGCCGCCACCATCGTCCGCCTCTACGTCCAGCGCGAAGCCCAACACCGCCGCGCCCTCGCCCTCGAACGCGAGAGCGCACGCCTCAAACGCCAGCTCACCGCCAACATCAACCACGAACTCAAGACCCCCGTCGCCTCCATCCTCATCTCCCTCGAACTCCTCCGCGACCACCCCCACCTCTGCGCCGAGCGCCGCGCCCGCATCGAAGAGCGCATATACGCCAACGCCCTCCGCCTCAGCTCCCTCCTGCGCGACGTGCGCCTGCTCACCCGCCTCGAAGACGCACCGCCCGCCACCCCGGCCGACCTCCGCCCCGTCAACGTCACCGCCCTCGTCGGCGACCTCGCCGACCAGGCACGCCTCCGCGCCCCCGCCACCATGACCATACGCGTCGACATGCCCCACGACCTCACCGTCCGCGGCGACGCGCGCCTGCTCGAAAGCGTCTTCTCCAACCTCATCGACAACGCCATCGCCCACTCCGGCGCCACCGAACTCCTCGTGTGGGCCGACGCCCGGGGCCATTTCCGCATCGCCGACAACGGCTGCGGCGTCGGCGCCGAGCACCTGCCGCGCCTGTTCGAGCGCTTCTACCGCGTCGACGACTCGCGCACACGCCGCGACCACGACTCAGGCACCGGCCTGGGCCTCGCCATCGTCCGCCATGCCCTCGCCGTCCACGCCGCCACCATCGCCGTCGCCGACGCCCGCCCCGGCCTCGCATTCACCTTCACCCTCACACCCTCCAACAGCTCCGAAACCGGGAAAACTTAACAAAAACGCAACAAAAATCTCATATTCCGGCAACATTTTCTGATGAACTTTGCACCGGGTAAGCGTTTTATTTATATATACCTCTCTCCTCCCGAATCGCTTTCCCGCAGTTCATCGTTTATCAATACGTCAGCCCCGTTATGGATTTAGTTTTCTTAGGTCTCGTCGTCTTCCTCTTCCTCCTCGCCGTCTTTGACCTCTCGGTCGGCGTCAGCAACGACGCCGTCAACTTCCTCAGTTCGGCCGTCGGCTCGCGCGCCGCATCGTTCCGCCGCATTATCGTGGTCGCCGCCATCGGTGTCTTCGTCGGCGCAGCCATGAGCAACGGCATGATGGACGTGGCCCGCCACGGCATCTTCCGTCCCGAAAACCTCAGCTTCTACGATGTCATCGCCATCTTTATGGCCGTCATGGTCACGGACATCATCCTCCTCGACATCTTCAACTCGCTGGGTATGCCCACGTCCACAACGGTGTCGCTGGTCTTCGAGCTGCTCGGCGCCACGTTCGTGGTCGCTCTCTTCAAGATTGCCGACCCGGCGAACGTCAACTCGCTCGGCGAGTTTCTGAACACGGAGAAGGCTCTGTCCGTTATCCTCGGCATCTTCCTCAGCGTGGTCATCGCCTTTGTCTTCGGCACCATCGTGCAATTCCTCACGCGTCTGATTTTCACCTTCCGGTACAAGAGCCGTCTGCGCTGGAAAGCGGGCATCTTCGGCGGCATCGCCTGCACGGCCATTCTCTACTTCATGCTCTTCAAGGGTGTGCGCGACCTCACGTTCATGACGGAGGAGGTGCGCGCGTGGATGGACGCCCACACGGTGGCCATCCTGGGCGGCGCCCTCGCGGGCTTCACCCTGCTCATGCAGCTGCTCCACGCTCTGGGCGTGAATGTCTTCAAGGTGGTGGTGATCCTGGGCACCTTCTCGCTGGCCATGGCTTTCGCGGGCAATGACCTGGTGAACTTCGTGGGCGTGCCCCTCACCTCGCTGGCGGCATACCAAGACTATGCGGCGGCGGGCGGCGGCGACCTCCACGGCTTTATGATGAGTTCGCTGAACGGTCCGGCGCAGACGCCGTTCTACTTCCTGGTGGGCGCCGGCGGCATCATGGTGATCGCGCTGAGCACGTCGCGCAAGGCGCGCCAGGTGACGCAGACGACGGTGGGTCTCAGCGCCAAGAGCCAGGGTGACGAGCTCTTCGGCTCGTCGCGCATAGGCCGTGCCACTGTCCGCGCCGCCCTGGGCGCCCACTCGTGGGTGACGGCCCACACTCCCGCCCGCGTCCGCGCATGGGTCAACCGCCGCATGGACCCGACGGTGACGCAGGAGGAAGACGGCGCCGCCTTCGACCTCATCCGCGGCTCGGTCAATCTCATGCTGGCCGCCCTGCTCATCGCCTTCGGCACGTCGCTGCGTCTGCCCCTGTCCACGACGTTCGTGACGTTCATGGTGGCCATGGGCACGTCGCTGGCCGACAAGGCATGGGGCCGCGAGAGCGCTGTCTTCCGCGTGACGGGCGTCATCAGCGTCATCGGCGGCTGGTTCATCACGGCGGGCGTGGCCTTTATCGGCGCAGGCATGGTGGTGTGCCTCATGCACATGGGCGGCGTGCCGGTGATGGTGGCCGGCGGCATCATCGCCCTGGCCCTGCTCGTCCGCAGCAACATACGCTTCCGCCGCCGCCGCGAGGCCGAGCAGAAAGACTCGCTGTTCCAGACCATCCTCACCACCGAGGACCCCGACGCGGTGTGGCCTCTGCTCATCGTCTACATCAACGAGAAGCAGAAGATGTTCCTGGACTTCGCCACGGAAACGTTCGACGAGGTGACGCGCGGATTCATGGACGACAGCACGCGTCTGCTCTCGCGCTCGGAGCGTGCCCTCATCACGGAGAAAGACGTGCTCAAGACGCAGCGCCGCCGTCTGACGCTGTGCCTGCGCCGTGTGACGCCGCGTATCGCCATCGAGAAGCGCGCCTGGTTCTTCCTGGCCAACAGCATGGCCATGTCGATGACCTACAACCTGCGCCACATCAACGAGGTGTGCAAGGAGCACGTCGACAACAACTTCCGCCCGCTGCCCGCCCATCTGCGCGAGGACTTCGCCGAGCTGTGCGACTCGATCCGCGCCGTTCTGCGCGACGCCGCCGCCATGGCCGACGCGCCCACGCCCGAGGCCATCGACAGCCTGCGCCTGCGTGCCACGGCACTGAAAGACCGGTGCACCACGCTCACCCGCAGCGTCTACGACCTGCTGCAGCGCGGCGACGCGGAGAACATGACCGTGGCCTACGTCTACCTCAACGTCCTGCAGGAGACGCAGGAGTTCATCACCTCGCTGCGCAAGCTGCTGCGTGCCAACGGCAAACTCAACCTCACGCCCTCGTCCTACCGCAGCTTCTCCTCGCACCCCACCCTCCGCGACAATCCCTGACCCACCCCCTGCGCCCCCGGCCCCGGAGCCCCCTCCGCTCATCCACTCATCCACCCACACGCCGTCGCCCCGCCCCACGCGGAGCGGCGGCGCTGATTTTTGCCGGAGGAGGGCAGCGTTATAGCTGAAAAGCGGGAGGATATTGGACGTGGCCGCGGGCGGTGGGCAGTGCGCCGGGGAGCAGCTCTTTGACCATACAACACTCGGCGGGTGCCTCGAACGGGAAGGTGATGCCGCAGGCGTCGGCGCGGCGGTAGCCGAAGCGCGGGTAATAGTCCTTGTGGCCGAGCAGGACGGCGGTGCCATAGCCGAGGTCGGCGGCGATGCGGTGAGCCTCGCGCAGAAGGAGTCCGCCTACGCCCCGGCGCTGATGGGCGGGATGCACGACAAGCGGTGCGACAGCGAGAGTGACGACGGGCCGGGAGCCGGCTGCCAAGGGACGGTCCGGAATGATGCTTGCCTCGGTGAGCAGGATATAGCCCGCGATTTCGCCGTCGGTTGTTTCGGCCACTAACGAGAGCTGCGGCACGAAGGCATCGGACTGATGGAGGCGCCGCACAAGATGCTGTTCCAGGTGGTCGCTCTCCGCGACATCGGCTAAAGCCACGCGCACCAGCTCGCACACAGCCTCCAACTCGACAGCCCTCTCCTCTCTTATCCTATATTCCATAGTTTTGTCCGTTAGTAGTCGGTTTCGAGGGCGTGTTTTGCGCGAATGAATTTCGGAGCTTCGTAGGCGGTGCCGTCCGCGTTGGTGATTCTAATGCCTTGCGCACCGAGCGACGCTGCGTAATTGTTCCGAAAATATTCTTCCTCGGCAAGAGCTTTCTTGCGATCCACTTTTGAATAGGCGTCGGTCTGATAAATTGCGGGGACTGCGGTGTCGGTCATTTCAATGCCCGTGGCCACTAACGAAATGCCGTGGCCCGTCCCGGCTTTCATGATCAGGCCGGGGAGGCCGCGCAGTTTCCAGGGGCCGTCGGGCAGAGGCACATCGGGCGCGAACCACGCAATCCAGTGACGGCCGTGGTAGTCTGTTTCGGCCCGAACGCATTCGTAGCCCAGCACCTCGCACGTCGAATCGCTGACTATATTCCATTGCATTTCATCAAACGGTTCGTTGTACACGCCGGGCTCTCCGGCATATTTTTCATAAACAGAGAGCGTGGACGTGTCGAAGTTCTTGTCCACATAGAGGTCTATGGTTTTGCGCGGAGCGGGACGGCGCATGTCAAGAGTGTACGTTCCGTCGGGCGAGTCCACCTTCCACGCTGCGATTTGGATTTCCTTTAGAGTTTTCTTGCCCTCGGGGGTGGATGTCAGCGAGTCGACGTATTGGCTCATGCGGTTATAGTACAGAGAGCGATGAGCGGATGCCGATAGCAGGAACTTTGACGTGGCGAGCGAATCGCCATGCAGGCTAAATTCGGTCTGGTCATAGCTGACCCGGATGTTCTGTTGCGCCATGGCCGCTACGGCAAGCAGGCACAGGGCGATGAAGATGAACAGATGTTTCATTGTGTTTAGGGTTTTCATTTTCGAAGGGTTATTGAGAAAAGCAGCTGACGGCCGCGCAATGAGCGGCGGCTCTCGAACGAGGACAGCTGCGAATAGGTTGTGTAACTGTATTGTTTTTTGTTGAGGATGTTGGTGAGCGAGGCGGAGAGCTCGATGCGCTTCGTGGCTTTGAAGGTGAGGCGCGTGTCGAGCATCACGATGTTCTTGTACGTGCCTTCGGAGAGTTCGTTGCGGTAGTGTTCGCCGCTGAGCTGCCACTGCCATTTGGTGTGTGGCACAAAGTTGAGGCTCAGTTCGCTCCGCAGCGAGGAGAGCCACGGGGCCGAGGCGCCGTTCATGGTGAGGCGGCTGTCGGAGTAGTCAACGCCGCAGTCGAAGCTGAGCCAACGGCATGGCGTGCCGTTGATTTTGCCGCCCACGCTCCAGCCGCTGCCGACGGTCTGCACGCTCTCGTTCTGCGACAGCAGATGTGATTCGCTGCGGCTGTACGAGCCGTTGACATTGCAGCTGCCGCGTATGAAGTCGAGGGTCTTGCCCAGGCTGCCCACGGTCCATAGCGTGCGGCTGTCGCTGCGGCCATCGGAGTAGCTGTAGACGATGTAGTCGCCGTAGAGCTGCTGAGCCATGGTGTAGGGCAACCGGCTCCATGTGTGGGTGACCATGCCGTTGGCGAAGAGGCCGTGGCGGGTGTGCTTGTAGGCGAAGGATGCGGCGAGGTTCTGCGAGGAGTGGTTGTAGAAATTGTCGACGCCGGCGCGGAGGGTGCGGTAGTCGGTCATGATCAGACCGGGGTGAATGAGGCTGAAGTTCATGGGCGAGCGGCCGGCGCCGCCGCGGAGTGAGCCCGAGAAGCGGTTGTTGGGTTTCCAGTTGAAGGTCAGCGTCGGCGCGAAGTAAACTTCGTCGCGGTTGGCGATGGCTTTACCGAAAGAGTAATGCGCATAGCTTACAGGAAGACTGAGCGAGAGGTTTACACGCCGGAGCCAATATTCGAGTTTGGGGGTGGCATAGACGGTGAACGAGTTGGTGTGCACTACGTTCTCGGTCAGCCCGGACAGCGGCTCGGGAATGTCGGGCAGGTCGGAGTTCATCGAACGCCAATAACCCTTTATGCCTCCTTCGAGACTGATTGTGATGCTTTTTAGCGAGAAGGCGTAGGCCGCGCTTTCATGCGTATAGAAGGCGTGGTCGCCGATGTGCTGACGGTAGGCGTTTCCGTTCACGTCGAGGCTGAGGGTCTGAGGCATTGACTCCCACTCGTTGCTGCTCTCGAAAGTGACCAGGTGGCGGCCGCGGAAACGCCGTATCATCTTGAAGCGGTTGCGGACGGAGTAGTCGGGCAGGTCAGCGCGCTGGGCGTTGGGCAGCGTGCCGGTGGTGCGCAGCGCGATGTCGTCCCAGCCGAGGCTGGTCTGCAGGGTGTTGTTGATGAAGGCGGTCTTTTGGTTGAGTTCGTAGATGAACTTGCCGGCGAGCGAGTGTTGGTGCTCAGTGCCGTCGCGGTTCTCGGTGATGACGCGGTTGCCCGAGTCGAGGAAGTAGGTGGTGATGTTTGAGGCGCCGGCGGTGATGCGGTTGAACGAATAGTCGATGTTGGCCTTGAATTCGCCACTCTTCACCTTCCAAAGGTTGTTGACAGAGGCCAGCACAGAGCGATTGAAGAGTGTGCGGCGGCTTTCGAGCGAGGGAACGTCGGGGAGGCCGATGCTGACGTAGGGACTAAGGGCGGTGCCGGGTCTGTCGGAAAAGAAGTCGGTGGCAGAGGCAGATAGGTCCTCACCCGTGTTGTTGGTGCGCAGGGTCGTGATGTTCTGGTATCCGGGCATGGCGCACATGGCGAAGAGCTCGCCGTCCCACACTGCTCCCTCGGGCTGCCACGACCGGCCGCCGCCGGCATCGCCGTGTAAGCTCCAGGTGGCCTTCGCCTTGTTCTTGAGCCTGAGGTTGATGGCGGCCTTGTCGGAGAAGGCCATGCCGGAGAGGACCTGCATGGGCTGGTGGTTCTCCATGACCTCGACGGCCCCGACATCGTCGTGGGAGATGCCGTTGGTGGCGAGGCCGTATTTGCCGCCGAGCAGGTCGGAACCTTCGATGTAGAACTTGTTGATGTCCTCGCCCTGGTAGCTGATTTTGCCGCCGGCGGAGACGTCGATGCCGGGCATGCGCCGGAGTACATCGCCGATCGAGCGGTCCTGCGGTTGGGCGAAACTGCCCACATTGTAGGTGACAGTGTCGCCCTGTTCGCGGATGCGTTCGGCCTTGACGGTCACCTCTTTAAGCAAGGTCGTGCCCTGCTCCATATAGACGGTGAGCGGGAAGGTGACACTGTCCAGGGGCAGCGACCGGCGCGCGAAGTTCATCATGGCCACTTCCAGGCGGCAGCCTTTCACCGAGGGCAGCTGCAGGGCGAAGCCGCCGTCGGCTTTCGAGGTGGCGAACTTGCGCATCTTGCCGTCTGCCCCCCTGATGATGACCGATGCCCCGACAAGCGGCTCGCCGTCTGCGCGGTCGACAACACGGCCGCGCACATCGACCTGCGCCGCCGCACTCGCAGCTACAATCAGGCAAACTAAATATATGAGAAGTCGGGTCATTTTCTTTGATTGGCCGTTGAGGGTGAGAGGGGGTCCGGGTCAGGAATTCTTTGTGCGGATGCGGATGGCGTTATTCTTCTTGTCGATGGTTATGTCTTTGATTCTCGTCGGATCAATTCTTTTCAGAACCGAATTTGAGATTTTCTTTCCGTCGAGATAGAAATTCATGTCGTCATACGAGGAGTGTGGGTCCCGCTCCACGGCTTTCACTTCCATGACTTTGGCCGGCCTTGAATGCTGGTCCGGCGAAAGCGACATACGGCTGTTGCTGATAGAGAGGACGGCGGCATGCACGGCGGGGATGCTCGTCACGGCCGGGACTAACAAAAGCACCGGCAAGAGAGCAAGAGCACGGAGCCGGCGGCGCGCGCTGCTTTTCGGGCTGTACATCATCGTAATACGCCTTTTCAGTTTGCTGTGGCTCAGACTGTTGGCCAAGGACGGGAAACGTGCGCCGGCGGCTTTTCTTATCAGCAGAAGCTGATAGGCGTGCGGATCATGGCCGCTTTCGATGACGGCCCGATCCGCCTGATACTCATGAACAAGCATTAGCTCGTCGCGCATAAGCCATGACGCGGGATTGAACCAGTTGACGATGCAGACAATCTGTGCTACGAGCAAGTCCATCCGGTGGCGGCACGCAATGTGTTTCAGCTCGTGTTCAACTATTGCCGAAAAGTCGCCCTCAAAATCGGCGCGGCTTATGACCACATAGCGCATCCAACTGAACGGCGCATAGCGTTCGTCGTCGGAGACCACCAGCGTGTAGCCGTTCCGGGCGTGCTTCTCGCCTGCGCAAACCACCCGTACAAGCCGCAGCCATGTCAGCGCCGTCTTCGAGCCCACGACTATCATGCCTACCAGGTATATCCAAATCAGAACGGAGCCCCACAACGCCGGTGATTCGGTCGGCTGAGAAGAATCTGCAGTCTCCATGCCGCTGAAAACGCGAGGCAATCCGGCAGAGGTGCCTATCGAGCCTAAGGCCCAAAGCACAAGTGGCGAAGCCACGAACGACACAAAGTAAATCAACAGCAGTATCGCCCGGTTGAAACCATGTTGATTGGCTCTTGCAAGCAAAGCGTGATAGCAAAGATACAAGGCGAGCATTATGAGACCGCTCACCATCGAATATGACAGCAGTTCACCCATGGCGATTCACTTTTCCGTTTTACCCTTCTGTTCAACGAGCCGCAGCAGCTCCCTCAGCTCGTCGGAGGAAATCTTCTCCTCGGCCACGAGCGCTGAGACGGCGCCATAATAGCTGCCGCCGAAATAACTCCGGATCAGACGGCTGAAGCTGCGGTCGCGGAAACTCTCTTTGGGTACCTTGGCAAAATAGTGGAAAGTTCCTGCGTCCGCAACGTGTCCGACAAATCCTTTGGCCTCGAGCCGCCGCATCACCGTGGCGACGGTATTGAAATGCGGCTTTGGCTCGGGGTATAGCTCAACGAGTTTGCTGATAGACATTTGCGGGTTATTCCACAGGAAGTGCATGAGCTCCTCCTCTTTAGGGGTCAGTTGGTCGTTATTCTTGCGGGTCATAACTATAGAAGTAGTTTTACGCCGCAAATATAGCAACTATTTTTGTAGTTAAGGCAAGGCATCACCAACTTTAACATTTATTACACCTTGCACCAACCGCAAGTAACTATTCAGCGGACACGTAGGAATTGATCATGATTAACGGGCACAAAGCTCTTTGATGGTATTTAATCTGCTGATTTCTCGGAATTTAGATGTGATTTTATTTGGCAAAGTCAAATATATTTTGTATCTTTGTATCTGTGAAACAGCAGGTTAATGACATAGCAGAAGTGCTTCGCGGGTTATCCGCGCAGATTGAATCGATGCAGAAAACCATCGATTCGCAGCATGCCACAATCTGTCAGATTAACCGAACGAGCCAAGGGCATCTTAATGAAATTCGAGACCTGAAGCGGATGCTCAAAAAGAAGGATAAGGAGAATGAGGAACTTCGCAAACGTTTGTCCAAGTACGAGGAGCCGCCCAAGAACTCCGGCAACAGCAGCACTCCTCCGTCAAAGGAGCGGATGAAAGACGAGATCGTCCGTCGTACAAAATCCCTGCGCAAGCCATCTGGCAAAAAGCCCGGAGGCCAGCCGGGGCATGACGGAAGCACTCTCGAATTGAACGATTCGGCAGACAACACCATCGATAAAAAATCTGATATATGTGATGGATGCGGGGAATCATTGGCGGGATGCGATACCGAGCTCGATTACATCACACAGATAATCTCATTGCCTGAGCTTAGGCCGTTGATAACGGAGGTCAGACATTATGTCACGATATGCCGTGCTTGCGGCAAACGTGTCAAGTCCCATTCAGAACGTCGTCGTTCCAATGCCGTTGTGTATGACGCTTCGGTAAAGGGACTGGTCGTCTACCTGTCAACGGTTCAGTTTCTTCCATATAACCGTGTTGCTTCCTTTTTTAAGGAAGTTTTCGGTCTTGAAATCAGTCAGGGTTCAATGGTCAACTGGATCAATGAAGCGAAAAGGGCGGCGGCCCCT
>SFOH01000078.1 GCA_004552485.1 Bacteroidales bacterium
GAGGTTGGCACCGGTTACCTTGACGGTGGCGGTGGCGTTCTTGCCGGCCTCGCAGGTGAGGGCTACGGATTTCTTGTCAACAGTGATGGTGGGAGTGGTAACAGGTGCGGAGCCGTTGGGTTCCTGCTGGTCGAGTTTGGAGACGGAGTGTGCGGGAACTTCGCCCATGGCGAAATAGGCCATACCCTGTTTGGTTGAGAGCACCCATGCCTCCAGGTACTTGCTGCCGTCGGTGTTGACATAGCAGTCACCGGTGGAGTTGGTGTTGCGTGCTGCTTCGCCGGTGCCGAGACCTTCCTTGGGAAGTGTCACAACTGTTGAGGAGTTGGAGAAGTTGCCGGTGGGGTCGTTGATGATGCGCATGCGGCCGCCGATGTAGTTCTTGGAGTCATCGGCCTGTTCTTTGCCGTTTACAATAACGATGGTGCCGTCGGCGTTTCTCTTGTATTCCTTGGTGTTGAAGATGAGGTTGACAGCGTGTTTGGCGCCGCCCCACTGGAACTCGTGGTGTGACGAGCCCCAGCTTTCGCCGGTGTCGACGAGGGTCTGCTGCACGGCTTTGCCGTCTTTGAGGGTGCACCATGAGGGATAGCTGTCCTTACCGTCTACCCACCAACCGCCGCTCTGATGGTAAACGCGCACATTCGATGATGCGTGTCACACCGTTCTGGTTACCGAATGAGAACCAGCAGTCGCCGGAGGGGTCGCCGTTGAGTTCGAGGCAGTCGCCGAGGCGGCTGGCGCCGTGGAAGTCGCTGGAGGGAATTTCTTTCAGCAGAGTGGGATTGGCGTTGTCGCCGGTCCACATGTACAGGCGCAGGGACTCGTTGTTGGCGGCAGTACCGAGGTTGCAGGCAACAATCTTGCCGCCGGCTGTCTTGACGTCGCAGAGCTGGAGTGTGCCGCCCTTGACAACGTCACCGTTTTTGAGGAAGCCGAGCTTTTCGCCGGTCTTGGCGTTGAGCACGATGATGTCCTTGTGCATGTACACGGCATAGATTTTGCCGTCCTTGTAGCAGAAGTTGCGGAGTTCAGCGGCGTCATAGCCCTTGCTGTCCTTGTTGTTCTTCTGCACAGAGAGGTTCCATTTCTCGGCCAGCTTGGTAAGAGGTTCAACGGGGGGTGCAGTGATTTCGCCTTTGATGAGAGTCTCTTTAACAAGGCTGCCTGAGGTGCCTTCACCATAAGTGCCCTGTTTGAGGATTTTGTCGCCCCAGGGCTCAATCATCTTCACATGCACTGTGCCGCCGGTCTTGCCCAAAGAGGATGTGCTCAGCTGGAAGCGAGAAGCGGTGAGCGCCTCCACTTTAATGTTCTCGGAGAGGTTCTTACCGGTGACTTTGATGTCCCACTCCGGGCCTTGGTTGGCGCCATACTTGCCATATTCGGCGGAGAAGTTGACGTCAGCGGGGGCATCCATGGAAGCCTGAGCGGGAGGAGTGACGGGTGTGGTGGGTCCACCGTAGTTGGCATCGCCGGTGATGCCTGCACTCTCGGAGTTCATGAAGTCCTTGAAGCCCTGCAGGTGACCGTTGACCCAGTTTTTGAAGCCGGCTTTCGAGTTGTCGTTGATCATGTTGTTCTCGGTGGGGTTGTCCACGAACAAGCCCTCGGTGAGAACAGCGGGGATGTAGGAAGCACCGGTGATAACGGTCCATGCCTCCTGCTTGACACCGCGGTTGGCGCGGCCAAGACGGCTGACGAGGTTGCTCTGCACCTTGGCAGCGAGGTTGTAGGAGCGGCCGCCCCAGTAGTGCCATGTCTCTGTGCCGTGAGCCACGCCGTTGGCGGCGTTGAGGTGCACGGAGCAGAATACCCAGGGGTCGTAGGAGATGGAGGCGGAACGGCGAGCCTGGAGGCTGACGGTGGCGTTGGTGGTACGCGTCAGGCGCAGCGGGCATTTCTGGCCTTCCAGCCAGCCTTTCATGGCCAGGGAGCAGCGCAGCACGAGCTCGGCCTCATAGGGATAACCGGAACGTCCGGCGCCGGGGTCGTTACCGCCGTGGCCGGGGTCAATCATCACCTTTACATATTGCTTATTCCAGTCGGCGTACGACGGCGTGGGAGCTGCGACGGCAGCAGCCAGCATCAGTGCGCCTATAATGTAAGATTTTTTCATGATGGATTGTCTTTGTTGTTTTATGCGAGTGCCGCAGCTGTGGGTGAGGCGGTGGAGCGGTGGTGGCCCTTTCGCGCGTGCGCGTTCCTTAATATACTAAAGAGGGGTCGGATGCCCGGCCGTGTCCCGGAGCCGCTGCGGCGCGGCTTTGATTGTTGTGTCTCTGGAGGGGTGATGCTTATTTGAGGTCAGCGATGTAAACCTGGCCGTCTGTGAAGGAAACAAAAGCAATCTTGTTGCCGTCAGCTGAAACAGTGGGGCACATCTCGATGCGACCGGGGGTCTTGGTGATGGCGACGGAGGATTTGTCCTTCACGCCAAGGAGGAAGAGGTCGCCGGTGAGATACTCGTGGCCGTTGTCGGTGGTGTTCTCCACAACAATCTGCTCATTGTTGACCCAAGTGGGGTTGAAGCCTTTGCCAACAACAGTGGCTTTGCCGCCTTTGACGTCCATGACGAGGACTTCGGACTCCATGTTGCAGAAGGCAACCTTCTTGCCGTCGGGAGACAGAGCGGGCACGAGAGCGACGCCCTCGTAGATGACTTTCTTATTGCCGGCTGCGTCAACAACATAGAGGTTGTCATAGTCGGTGATGAAGCTTACGCTGAAAGCGGGAGCCTCCTTGATTTCCTGCAGCTCCTGGAGCTGAGCGGGAGTTGCGGCAACGGTGTTCGAAACGATGCCGGAGCGGAGCACGCGGCCTGCGGCAACAACAGAGGCTTCGCCTTTGCGGTTGTAGCGCCATGCGGCGGGACGGAGTTCGGCGTCGCCGGCCTCGGAGAGTTCGGTGATCTCTTTGGTTGCGACGTTAACGCTCTGAATCTTGTAAGAGCGGGGGAAGCCGTTAGCGGCGGGAGTCATGGTGACGTTGCGGCAGAGGATGTCGGTGCCGTCAGCGTTCCACTGGAACATGTAACCCACGCCAAGGTCGGCGGAAATCTGCTTCACGGGAGCCTCTGCAACAGTGAGGTCGGCCACGTAGAGGCCGGTGTTGCCGAACTGCGTGAAAGCCAGCTGCTTTCCGTCGGGAGAGAAGCGGGGGTTCTCATACTTCATCTCGCTGTCGTTGGTGAGACGCGTGATGTTGGCCAGCTCGCCCACTTTCTGCTGAGCAAAGCCAACAGCAGAAGCGCAAAGCAGTGATGCCAGAAGAATTTGAGTACGCATAAAATTTTAAGGTAAAAAGATTATTAATGGATTAAAAATTTTAAGCTAAATGGTTGTTTAAGAGATAGTTATCCTCGCGTGCGCGCGCAGCGAGTCCAAACTGCGACCCCCTCGGGTTGGCTATGACAGCATTAAGGGTAGCCTTTCAACTTGCAAATATAGTAAATTTCAAGCGATAAACCACTGTTTTTTTGAGAAAATTTATGATTTTTTTGTATAAAATGTGCGAACATCATTTCCGACGGCCTGCGGACGCGGCCGGCGCGCCGCCTGCGGGAGGCCCCGGGTCAGGTCAGCGGCAGCTCGATGCGGAAGACAGTGCCGGCGCCCGGGACGGAGCTTTTCACAAAGATGCGCCCGTGGTGGTACTGTTCGACGATGCGTTTCGCAAGGGTCAGGCCCAGGCCCCAGCCGCGCTTCTTGGTGGTGTAGCCGGGGTTGAAGACGTTCTTGAAATTCTTGCGCGAGATGCCCTTGCCGCTGTCGGCGACCTCGATGACGGCGTTGCGCGAGTCGGCGGTGACGGTGACGTCGAGGGTGCCGTGGCCCTCCATGGCGTCGACGGCATTCTTGATGAGATTCTCCATAACCCACTCTAACAGAGGCGCGCAGGCGCTCACGGGCAGTTCGCGGTCGGTGATGTGGGTGGTGAAGGTGATGCGCGGCGAGATGCGTGTGGCCATATAGTCGGCGGCGCCGCGGGCGATGGCGGCGGCATCGGCGGGCTCCATGCGCGGCTTGCTGCCGATTTTGGAGAAGCGCGAGGCGATGGTGCCCAGGCGCTGTATGTCCTTGTTCATCTCGGCGCAGGTGTCGGCGTCGACGCCCATCTCGGGCAGCAGCTCGTTCCATGCCATCAGCGAGGAGATGGGCGTGCCCAGCTGGTGGGCCGTCTCCTTGCTCAGACCCACCCACACCTTGTTCTGCTCGGCCTTCTTCGTGGAGAGCACGGCGAAGTAGACCACCACCAGGAAGATGATCATCACGGCCAGCTGGATGTAGGGGTAGAGGCTGAGGCGGCGCAGCAGGCGCGAGTCCTCGTAGTAGAGATGCTGGTTGACGCCGGGGGCGATGTTGATGTGGATGACGTTGCGCGTGTGCGACAGGCTCTCGAGGCGGTCGCGCAGAAATTCCTCGTTGGCGGCGCTGAGGGCCAGCGGATTCAGCGAGTCGGGAGGCTCGGGCAGCTCGAAGTTGCGGTGGTTGAGGATGTTGCCGGCATCGTCGGTGAGGAGCACGGGGATGGTGGTGTTGCCCTGGATGATGCGCAGCAGAAAGTCGATGTCGGCCACGGGCATAACCGTCGCCGCACCCGCCGAGTCGGCGACAGCAACAGGCTCGGCATCAAGCTGATGCACGATTTCGCGCGTGGCGTCGGCCCATATCTCCATGCGCTCACGCTCAGAGGCGGCCAGGTCTTTGACCATGTTGTTCGACACGTACATGAACAGCGCGACCAGGCCCGCTGCCACGGCCAGCAGCAGCCATTTGCCATAACGTCGCATCTCGTACATGTTTGCCATGCCGCAAAGTTACGCAATTATTTCAACAAATCAAAAGAGGATTGCGGCCACATAGGTCAGCACCGGCGGCGCAGCCTCGCCGTCCGGGCTCCACAGCAGCTCCAGGCCGAAGAGTTCGGCGAGTGTCCGGGAGATGTCGAAGCCATAGGCCTCGAGCGAAGGACGCTGCTGCGCGGGGTCCATGGCTCCGCCGAAGCCCAGGACGTGGCCGGCGTGGGCCTCCGCGCGGGCGACGAGTCCGTCGAGGACCTCGCGGCGCACGGGGGCAGTGAGGGCGTGGGCCTCGCGATAAGTCAAGTACGCGTCGGCGGGCAGGGTGATGCGCGTGACGGTGATTTCGACGCGTCGGCAGCGGCTCAGCACGCCTTCGACCTCGCCGTCGGCGAACGGCGGGCAGCCCTTGGCACGGCCATAGCGCGGACACTGGCGGCACAGCACTAAAAAGCGCTCCGCGTCGCGGAAGTCGCGGACATAGTCAGCCAGGGCGAGCTCTTTGCGGAATGTCTCGGTTTTCATGCCGCAAAGATAATCATTTTTTCGGGAACGGCGGCCTCAGAATTTGCGCGAGCGGCGGCGCGACGAGCGGGCATAGTCCTTGTCGGGCGAGGCCACCTCGGCATAGAGGCGCTTGCCCAGGAACTCGGAGCCTTTGATGCCGGCGATGACACGCGCGGCGTCGGCGGTCTTGACGTCGAAGAGCGAGTAAAGGGGCAGCAGGTCTATGCGGCCCACGTCCACGCGCTTGCCGCGGACAACATGGTTGAGCAGGTCGATGAGGTTGCCGGCGTAGAAACCGTCGTTTTTGCCGGCGTTGATGTAGATGCGCTCCATGCCGGGTTCGGCGGTCCGGCGGTCCTTGTCGTGGTCGTTGCGGGCGCCTTTCTGGTCGCGCGGTGCCTTGGGCTCCTTTTTCTTGCGCTCGGGCTTGTCGTCGATGAAGTCGATTTTGGGGGCGTCCTTGTAGTAGTTGAGGAGGCGGTTGAACTCCAGCGAGAGGATGCGGCGCAGCAGGTCCTCGCCGCTCAGCCACGACAGCTTCTTGGACACGCCGGGCATGTACTTGTCGATTTCGGCGTCGTCAACCTTCACCTTCTCGATGCGGTCGGCAAGGTTATAGAGCTGTTTCTCAATGATATGCTGAGGCGTGGGCACATCGCGGCGCTCGAATTTTCGACCGATGATGCGCTCTATCTCGCGCAGGCGGCCCTTCTCGCGCGAGTGGATGATGGCGACGGACACGCCCGTTTTGCCGGCGCGACCGGTGCGGCCCGAGCGGTGGGTGTAGACGGCGGCATCGTCGGGGAGACCGAAGTTGATGACGTGGGTGAGGTCGTCCACATCCAGGCCGCGGGCGGCGACGTCGGTGGCCACCAACAGGGTGATGACGCGGTCACGGAACTTGCGCATGGTGATGTCGCGCTGCTGCTGGGAGAGGTCGCCGTGGAGGGCGTCGGCGTTGTATCCGTCGGCGATGAGCTTGTCGGCAATCTCCTGGGTGTCGCGGCGTGTGCGGCAGAAGATGATGGCATAGATGCTGGGGTTGTCGTCGGCTATGCGTTTGAGAGCCAAATATTTGTCTTTGGCATTGACCATGTAGTAGATGTGGCGGACGTTCTCGGTGCCCTCGTTACGGGTGCCAATCACCACCTCCTGCGGCTCGTGCATGAACCGGCGGGCTATGTGCTCGACCTCACGCGGCATGGTGGCGCTGAACAGCAGCATGCGGCGCTGCTCGGGGACATGGCTTAGGATATCCGTTATGGAGTCCACGAAGCCCATGTTCAGCATCTCGTCGGCCTCGTCCAGCACCACGGTGTGGACGTCGGAGAGATTCACAACCTTGCGGTT
>SFOH01000036.1 GCA_004552485.1 Bacteroidales bacterium
CGTCAAGGACAGCACCCTCACCTGGACCTCGCGCTACGGCTCGGTCATCGCCGTCAGCTACGACATGGGCACCTCCGAGGGCATGAACGAGGCCGGCCTGTGCTCAAACCTGCTGTACCTGCCCAGCTCAAAGTACACAAAAGCCAACGAGACACGTCTGAAGATGAGCTCGGCCATGTGGGTGAACTACGTCCTGGACAACTTCGCCACCACCGAGGAGGCCGTGCGTGAGCTCCGCAAAGATGTGTTCCACATCGACGCTCCCGTGATGCCCGGCGGCTCGCCCACCACGCTGCACATGGCCATCTCCGACGTCCACGGCAACTCCGCCATCATTGAATACATCGACGGCAACCTCACCATCTACGAGGGCAAAGAGTACCGCGTGCTCACCAACGCCCCGGCCTATCCCCAGCAACTGGCGGTCACCGAATACTGGAAGCAGGTGGGCGGCCTCAACTTCCTGCCCGGCACAAACCGCTCCTACGACCGCTTTGCCCGCGCCTCCTTCTATGTCAGCGCCATCCCCACCAACGCCAGCCACGAGATGGCCGTCGCCGGTGTCTTCGGCGTCATCTTCAACTGCGCCGTCCCCGTGGGAATCTCCGTCCCTGAACAGCCCGAAATCTCCAGCACACGCTGGCGCACCGTAGCCGACCAGCGCAAACTCGTCTACTACTACGGCACGACGATCAACCCCTCGATCATGTGGGTTGACCTCAACGACTTCCGGCTCACTCCCGGTTCTCCCATCATGAAGCTGGACATCATGAACGCCAAGCGCCCCTACTACGGCAACGTCAAGGCCGACATGACGCGCTCGAACGGCTTCTTGTTCCGCTATTAAACTACTTGTCGGAGGGTGCCTGCAGCTGATACTGCGGCACAATCTCCTCGGCATACTGCAGGCCATGCTCGATGATATAGTCAATCTTATCGGGCGTGGCCTCGGTCTGTAATATGGGGAGGCGGTAGGCGGCGGTGACGCGCGCGCCGGGGATGATGCTCTTCATGAGCGTCTCAGCCTCAGGCACTTGCGGCAAGGCATGATACTGCTCGTAGGTGTAGGTGAGGAAGCGCGTGCCCGGGCCGATGCCGCCGCGGCGATCCCACAGCCAGCCGCCCTTAAGGGCAACGGGCACGGAGTTCTCGCCCACGTCGCCGGGGCCGGGATAGGTCTCCAGGGCGTCGCCGGCGGGGTTGACGCGCACGGTCACATTGTTATTATAGTCTCCGTTGGTTTTGTAGATGACCGCGCGCGGCAGATAGTTTGCCGGGCGAGTGGTTTTGGGGCTCGCGCCGATTACGACGGGCTGCGCCACGGCCTGACTGTCGTTCTCGCCGTTGTTGCCTGCGTTATTGCCGCGTGAGCCGGCGCAGGCTCCCACACATAAACTCATTGCTATCGTACTGATTAATATTCCTTTCATGCCGCCAAATTTACGCATTTTGCGCCTTTCGTCCAAAAAAATACGCCCAAAAGCGTCGCCTCCGCTAAAAACTTTTTTTGGAGGTATCGAAAATTATGCCTACCTTTGCGGATAGAAAGACAGAAAACCCATTTCAACAGTAATGACACTCAACACCTACTTCACCGCTCAGAACGTCTCCATGATGGTCATGTTAGGGATGATGCGTATGTGCAGTCGGAGGAACCGGGTGTAAGAACTGTCATTGTTTAATGTCTGCTTGATTACCGCACCGGTTCCTCCTCGCGAGGCAACCGGTTTTCTTTTTTTATATACAAATCTTCAAACCCCACATATATAATATATAGGACCATGGACTTTTCAAAGCTGAAATTCGAGACCCGGCAGATTCATGCCGGTCTCACCCCCGACGAGGCCACCGGCTCACGCGGCGTGGCCATCTACCCTACCGCCGCCTATCGTTTTAAGTCGTGCGAGTATGCCGCCAATCTCTTCGAGCTCTCCGAGCCCGGCAACATCTACACACGTCTTCAGAATCCCACCACCACCGCCTACGAATCGCGCATCGCCGCCCTCTACGGCGGTGTCGGCGCCGTGGCCACCTCCTCGGGTATGTCAGCCATACTCACCGCCATCAAATGTCTGGCCGAGGCCGGCGACAACATCGTTGCCTCGCCCCTGCTCTACGGCGGCACATACAATCTCTACCGCCACACGCTCCCCAATCTCGGCATCGAGGTGAGAATCGCGCCCACCACCGACCCCGCCGACTTCGCCGCCCTCTGCGACGCTAAGACGCGCGCCGTCTTTGCCGAGAGCATGGGCAATCCCACCTGCGAGGTGCCCGACATCGAAGGCCTGGCCCGTGTGGCCCACAAGGCCGGCGTGCCCCTCGTCATCGACAACACCTTCGGCGCCGGCGGATACCTCTGCAACCCCTTCGACTGGGGCGCCGACATCGTCGTCGACTCGGCCACGAAGTGGATCAACGGCCACGGCACGGCCATGGGCGGCATCATTGTCGACAGCGGCCGGTTCGACTGGCGCGGGGGCGGCCGCTTCCCCAACATCAACGGCCCCTCGGAGGGCTATCACGGGCTGAACCTCTGCGACGCGTTCGGCAACGCCGCCTTCATCGCCAAATGCCGCGTCGACGGCCTGCGCGACCTGGGCACCTGCCCCTCGCCCTTCGACGCCTATCTGATGATGATCGGCCTGGAGACGCTCTCGCTGCGCGTGCGCCACGAGGTGGAGAGCACACGCCGTCTCGCCGAATTCCTGCGCGGCCACAAGGCCGTCAAGCGCGTGAGCTACGTGGGCTTCGACGACCATCCCTCTCACAAAAATGCCGCCAAATACTTCCGCTTCAACGGCGGCGGCGCCGTCCTCACGGCCGAGCTCGTCGGCGACGTCAACACCACAGCCCGCTTCGTCGAGGCCCTGCAGCTTGCGGCACACATGACCATGATCGGCGACTCGATCACCGTGGTCACACACCCCGCCTCCACCACCCACAAGCAGCTCTCCGAGGCCGACATGCTCACCGCCGGCGTCACCCCCACCCTGCTGCGCATCTCCCTCGGCCTGGAGAATGTGGAGGACATTATCGCAGACTTCGAACAAGCCTTTGAAAAAGCACTTAAATGATTCATTACCACCACCCTAAAGAACCGTTTCGGCTGGAGCTCGGCGGCGTTCTCCCAGAGCTGTCCATCGCCTACCACACCTACGGCACGCTCAACGCCGCGCGCGATAACGCCGTGTGGGTGTGCCATGCGCTGACCGCCAACAGCGATGTGGCCGACTGGTGGCCGCACACGGTCGAAGCCGGATGCTTCCTCGACCCGGCGCACCACTTCGTCATCTGCGCCAACATCCTCGGCAGCCACTACGGCACCACCGGCCCGCTCACGCCCGACCCGCGCACCGGCCAACCGCTCTACGCCGATTTCCCGCGTCTCACCATCCGCGACATGGCCCGCGCGCACGCCCTGTTAGCCGACGCCCTGGGCATCAGGAAGATACACACGCTCGTAGGCAGCTCCGTCGGCGGCTTCCAGGCTCTGGAATGGGCCGCTGCCGATCCCGCGCGCTTCGAGCACCTCATCCTCATCGCCACCGACGCCAAGGCCTCGCCCTGGACCATCGCCATCGACGAGACACAGCGCATGGCCATCAAGACGGACGCCACCTACGGCGAGCCGCGCGCCGACGCCGCAGCGGCCGGTCTGGCCACGGCGCGCGCCATCGGCATGCTCACCTACCGCGGTTCCGACGGATACAACCGCACCCAGCAGGACCCGCCCGGCCAGCCCATCACCGTGCCCCACCGCGCCTGCACCTATCAGACCCACCAGGGCGAGAAGCTCTGCCGCCGCTACAACGCCTACTCCTACGTGACCATCCTCGACGCCTTCGATACCCACGACATCGGCCGCGACCGCGGAGGCACGGACGCCGCCCTCGCAACGCTCACAATGCCCGCCGTGGTCATCGGCATCACCTCCGACATCATCTTCACCCCGCGCGAGATGGTCGCGCTGGCCTCGCGCCTACCCAACGCCCGCTACATCGAGATTGACTCCGCGATGGGCCACGACGGCTTCCTCGTCGAGCACGACCAACTCAACCAGATTCTCAACGATTGTTTCAAAGACTAATGACTGATACAAAGACACTTAAGATAGGCCTGTTCGGATTCGGCACCGTGGGCCAGGGCGTATGGAAAGTTCTGCGCAGCGCCCGCAACGCCCATGCCGAGATACGCCGCATCTGCGTGCGCAACATCTCCAAACCGCGCGCCACCGTCGTCCCCGACGGCATGCTCACCGACCGCGCCGAGGACATCTTTGACGACCCGGAAATAAACCTCATCGTGGAGCTGGTGGACGACGCCGACGCCTCGTTCCGCATCGTCTCCACGGCGCTGAGCCGCGGCATCCCCGTCGTCTCCGGCAGCAAAGCCATGATAGCCAGGCACTTGCCCGAGCTCATCGAGCTGCAGCGCAAGCATGATACGGCGCTGCTCTACGACGCCTCGTCGTGCGGCTCCATCCCCGTCATCCGCAACCTCGAGGAGTACTACGACAACGACCTGTTGCTCGAGGTGAAAGGCATCCTCAACGGCTCGTCGAACTACATCCTCTCGCGCGTCTTCGACCACGGCGAGGACTACGAGAGCGCCCTGCGCCGCGCCCAGGAGCTGGGATTCGCCGAGTCGGACCCCTCGTTCGACATCGACGGCTTCGACGCCCTCTTCAAACTCATCATCATCACCGTCCACGCCCTTGGCCGGTTCGTCCCCGCCGAAGAGATTTTCACCTGCGGCATCTCGCACATCGACGACTGCGACATACGCTATGCCCGCGAGAAGAACCGCAAGATAAAGCTTGTTGCACAGGTGGTTAAGACCGAACCCGACGCCTTCACCATGTTCGTGATGCCCGAACTCGTCGAGCCTTCGCGCTACATCTACAGCGTCGACGACGAATACAACGGCGTGGTCATCCGCGGCGAGTGCTATGACCGTCAGTTCATGTTCGGCAAAGGCGCCGGCGGCCTTCCCACCGCCTCGTCCATCCTCTCCGACATCATGGCGCGCCGCCACGACTACCGCTACGAATACAAGAAGATGGAGTATGTGAACCGGCCGCACTACACCACCGACGTCACCGTGCGCGTCTACATCCGCTACAACCGCACGCCCATTCCCCAGCTGCTCATCTTCTCCACCATCCACGAGCAACTGCTGACGCCCGGCCACAAGTACATCATCGGCGACGTGAACCTCTCGGAGCTAATCGCCAACCGCGACATCTTCAACGCCCCCGACGTCTTCATCGCCAACATCCCCATCTTCTTCCGCGACAAAGACAACTAACCCCGCGCCCCGCCATGGAGTGTCGGCACGGGCAAAAGCACGCCGACAATGCCGGCGGCCGGGAAAGCCGCGCGTTAGCCGGCGTTCCCGGTCACAGAATCGCTCGTGATTTTGCACCAGGACATTTGAAACCGGGCGGCTCTGCATCCGCGGGGAGGAGTGTAACTTACGGATTGCCGAGGAGGCGGTTGTACTCGGCGGGATCGTTGATGATGCGCAGGGCCGTGGTGAAGTCGGGGCGCAGCGGGTTGATGTTGCGGATGTAGCTGCCGCTGTCGTAGAGGTCACGCTCGAGGAGGCCTTTGATGATGGCTTCGAGCAGCGGGCGTGAGGTCTCGAGCTGCTCGCGGTTGTCGTCGCTGAGCTTGACACCGGCGGCTTCTCCGGCGGCCACGAGTTCGCTGATGAGGGGCGCGGCCGTGAAGTTCTCGTAGAATTCGTCGGCGTTGGGGAACTTCTTCTTCAGCTCTTTGCGGTATTTGTCGAGGTAGTCCTGAACGAAGGTGTTGATGACAGCCTTGGCCATGAGGTCGCGGTAATAGGGTGTGTAGTGCGAGGTGTCGGCGGGAACGAAGGCGTCGGGCATGATGCCGCCGCCGCCGTAGACGATGCGGTGGTTGTTGAGCGTCTCATAGCGCTGGGTCGAGTCGATCTTGACGGAATCCTGATGCCAGAGCTCGCCGGATTTGTAGCGCGAGAGCATATCCATCTGGTACTCCTCGGAGTGGCCTTTCTCGTAGGGGCGCTGGATGCATCGGCCGCTGGGGGTGTAGTAGCGGGCGGTGGTGAGGCGTATCATCGAGCCGTCGGGGAGGGGGAAGGGGCGCTGGACGAGGCCTTTGCCGAAGGTGCGGCGGCCGACGATGACGGCGCGGTCATAGTCCTGGAGGGCGCCGGAGACAATCTCGGAGGCGGAGGCGGAATATTGGTTGACCATAACGACCACGCGGTTGAGGCCCATCTGGCCCACTTTGGCCTCGAGCGACACGGGCTCCTGTTTGCTGCCGCGCGTCGACACAACGACCTGGCCGGGTTTGAGGAAGGCGGAGGCGACGCCCTGGGCTGCGCCGAGGTAGCCGCCGGTGTTGTCCTCGAGGTCGAGGATGAGGTTCTTCATGCCCTTCTTCTTGAGCTGGCCGATGGCGTCGCGAAGCTCCTTGGGGGTGTCTTCGGCGAAGCGGGTGATGCGGATGTAGCCGGTGGTGGGGTCGGCCATGTATTTCTCGTCGACGGAATAGATGGGGATGTCGTCGCGGACGATGCGGAACTCAATGAGCTCGGGCACGCCGGCGCGTTTAACCTTGAGGTTCACTTTCGAGCCTTTGGGGCCGCGCAATTTCTTGAGGACGTCGGAGTTTTTGATGCCCTTGAAGGTGAAGATGCTGTCGTTGACGAGGATGATGCGGTCGCCGGCGAGGATGCCGAGTTTCTCGGAGGGGCCGCCGACGGTTGTCTGCACCACGGTGACTGTGTCGCGGACAATCGAGAACTGGACGCCGATGCCGCTGAACTTGCCGTCGAGGGGCTGGGTCAGCTCTTCGGTCTCCTTGGGTGTTGAGTAGGCCGAGTGGGGGTCAAGAGTCTTGAGCATGGCGATGATGGCCTCCTGGACGAGGGTGTCGGAGTTGACATCGTCGACATAGAAACGCTCGATGAGGGCCTCGGCATAGCGCAGCTTCTGGTCGGGGGAGAACTGCATGCCCAGGTTGCTCAGGTCGCGGGCGGAGGCGCCGAGGGCGGTGAGGGCGACGAGTAACGCGGTTAAGATTTTCTTCATATTATACGGTTGTGTGTGTTGGAAAGAGTTACAAATTTATTTTTCAGGGGAGGAAATCGGAGACGTCGCGTCCGTAGCTCTGCAGCTCGCGCACTATCGACGAGGAGACGCACTCGAGGTCGGGTTCGGCGAAGAGCAGGAGGGTTTCCATGTCGCCGATGCGTCGGTTGAGGGCGGCCATGGTGCGCTCGTACTCGAAGTCGGCGATGGAGCGTACGCCGCGCAGCAGGACGGTGGCGCCGGCGCGGCGTGCGGCATCGACGGTAAGCGTGTCGTAGACGACGACGCGGACGCGGGGCTCTTCGGCATAGAGGGCGCGTATGGCCTCGGCACGGGATTCGCCCTCGTCGGCGCTATCCGGCTTTTCGGCGTTGACGCCGATGCCGATGATGATGCTGTCAAAGAGCGGCAGTGCGCGCGCGACGATGGAGGCGTGGCCGCGGGTGAAGGGGTTGAAGCTCCCGGCAAAGAATGCTGTTGCCATGTTTCTGCTGCGGTTAACGGTTGGGGATGAATTCAGAGCAGGTCGGTGTCATCCTCTATAACAAGGTTGTCGATGATGAAGTTCTGTCGGTCCATGGTGTTCTTGCCCATGTAGAACTCGAGGACGGAGGCCACGCCGTCGTCCTTGCGCAGATGCACTCGGTCGAGGCGCATGTCCGGGCCGATGAAGCCGCGGAACTCCTCGGGCGAAATCTCGCCGAGGCCTTTGAATCGGGTGATTTCGGCGTTGTTCTGGCCCACGCGGGCGATGGCGTCGAGGCGCTCGTCGTCGCTGTAGCAGTAGGTGATGTCGGCTTCGGCACCTTTCTTCTTGCCGCGCTTGACGGTTTTGGTGTTGGTGACGCGGAAGAGGGGCGTCTGCAGGACGTAGACGTGGCCCTGGCGCACCAGCTCGGGGAAGAACTGGAGGAAGAAGGTGAGGACGAGCATGCGGATGTGCATGCCGTCGACATCGGCATCGGTGGCGATAATCACCTTGTTGTAGCGCAGGTCGTCCATGGAGTCCTCGATGTTGAGGGCGGCCTGGAGGGCGTTGAACTCGTCGTTCTCGTAGACGACCTTCTTGGTGAGGCCGAACGAGTTGAGCGGTTTGCCGCGGAGGGCGAAGACGGCCTGGGTGCGCACGTCGCGGATTTTGGTGATGGAGCCGGCGGCGGAGTCGCCCTCGGTGATGAAAATCGAGGAGGCTTCCTTGACCTCGGGGTCTCCCTTGGCGTCGTTGTAGTGGACGGTGCAGTCGAGGAGTTTCTTGTTGTGGACATTCACCTTCTTAGCCTTCTCGCGGGCGAGTTTGGTGACGCCGGCCATGGCCTTGCGCTCTTTCTCGCTCTCCTGGATTTTCTTGAGCATGGCCTCGGCGACGGCGGGGGTGCGGTGGAGGGTGTTGTCGAGCTCGCGTTTGATGAAGTCGCCGACGAACTTGGCCACGGTGGGGCCGTCGGGGCCCATGCTGCCGCTGCCGAGTTTGGTCTTGGTCTGGCTCTCGAAGACGGGCTCCTGGACCTTGATGGCGATGGCGGCGACCATGCCGTTGCGGATGTCCGACGACTCGAAGTTCTTGGAATAGAACTCCTTGACGGTGCGGGTGACGGCGTCCTTGAAGGCGGTGAGATGCGTTCCGCCCTGGGTGGTGTGCTGGCCGTTGACGAAGGAATAGTACTCCTCGCCGTACTGGTTGGCGTGGGTGATGGCCACCTCGATGTCCTCGCCCTGGAGGTGGATGACGGGGTAGAGCGGCTCCTTGCTCATGTTCTCGGCCAGGAGGTCGAGCAAGCCGTGGCGCGAATGGAAGCGTTTGCCGTTGAGAATCACCGAAAGGCCCACGTTCAGGAAGGTGTAGTTCTTGACCAGGGGGACGATGAACTCCTCGCGGAAGCGGAAGCCGCGGAAGATGGAGTTGTCGGGGGTGAACTGCACGAAGGTGCCGTTGGGCTCGTCCGTAGGCTCGGGTTCGGTCTCGCGCACGAGCTGTCCGCAGCTGAAGACGGCGGTCTTCATCATCCCGTCGCGCACGGAGCGAATCTCGAAGTCGGTGCTCAGTGCGTTGACGGCCTTGATGCCGACGCCGTTCAGTCCCACCGACTTCTTGAAGGCCTTGGAATCGTACTTGCCGCCGGTGTTCATGCGGGCGGAGACGTCCACGAGCTTGCCCAGAGGGATGCCGCGGCCATAGTCGCGGACGGAGACGGTGGTCTCGGTGACATCGAGGACGATGCGCTTGCCGAAGCCCATCATGTACTCGTCGAGGGCGTTGTCCATGACCTCCTTGAGCAGCACGTAGATGCCGTCGTCGGCGCCGGTTCCGTCGCCGAGTTTGCCGATGTACATGCCGGGGCGCAGGCGGATGTGCTCGCGCCAGTCGAGGGTCTTGATGTCGTCCTCGCTGTATTCGACTGCGGGGCGGGCCTCGCCAGCGGCGCCGGCGAAGAGCGAGTCGCGGTCTTCTGCTGTGTCTTTATTCTTGTCTGTGTCTGTGCTCATGATTATGCATAATATGGTACGCACACGCACGGGCGTAGGCGCGTTCCAACTGACAAAGGTACTAATTTTTCGCCACTTGTGCAATTTTTCCGACACACTCGCCGTTTTTGGCCCCAAAACGCCCCCGCGAACATATAAAAATACCTAATTATCAAAAAATCAGCAGAAAAAATGCCCGCTTTATTGCGCTCATTTCAAAAAAAATTACGATATTTGCAGTCGCATTCTTTCCGGCAGCCCCGCCTCACGGCCTAACTGCCTATCTTACAACGTTATTTGTATCATCAATTCTTAAATAAAACCAAAAATGACTAAAGCCGACATCGTTACCGAGATTTCAAAGAGCACCGGCATTGAGAAAGCCGTAGTACTTGAGACCGTCGAGAAATTCATGGAGACCGTCAAGGACTCTCTCGCACATGGCAACAACGTTTACCTGCGCGGTTTTGGCAGCTTCATTATCAAGACCCGCTCTGAGAAGACCGCCCGCAACATCTCCAAGAACACCACCATCATCATCCCCGAGCACAAAATCCCCGCTTTCAAGCCTGCCAAAGTGTTCATGGAAGAGGTGAAATAAGCCTGCCGACGCACGGAAAATCATCACTAATATATTAACTTCTAATTTCTCACTACAATGCCCAGCGGAAAGAAAAGAAAAGGCCACAAGATGGCCACGCACAAGCGCAAAAAACGTCTGAGAAAGAACCGTCATAAGAAGAAGTAAGGACGGACGGCGCTCCCCGCCGCGGGAGCCTCTTCCCCGTCCCCGCTTTGACGGACAGCCTCTTCACAGATTGTGTCACCATAAGAACGGACTTCAGCCGGGAATGCGCAGACAAAGCCTGTCAGCATCGGCTAAAGTTTGTTCTTTGTGATTATTAGACCCCCGGCGTCCGAGGCTTTTCCAAGCCTCCGCCACCCACCCTCTCCACCGCGGCGCAAACCTGCCGCAGCCCCCAAACTTTTCACACTCAACATCACCCAAAACACCGCATATGAAAAGCGAACTTATTGTGGACGCACGCCCCGACCAGGTCTCCATCGCACTGCTGGAGGACACCCGCCTCATGTCGCTGCAGAAAGAGTCACGCAACATAGCGTATGCCGTGGGCGACATTTACAAGGCACGCGTCAAAAAACTCATGCCCGGTCTGAATGCCGCCTTCGTGAATGTTGGATACGAACGCGACGCCTTCCTCCACTATCTCGACCTCGGGCCCCACTTCGCCTCCTACACCGAGTTCATGGACCGTCTCCTCGACCCCGAGGCTAAGTCCATCCCCAACATCTCGCGCATGAAACTGCGCCCCGACATCGACAAGCACGGCTCCGTAACCGAGCAGCTTGAGTCGGGCCGCGAACTCCTGGTGCAGATCGTCAAAGAGCCCATCTCGTCGAAAGGCCCGCGCCTGACCACCGAAATCACCTTCACCGGCCGGTTCCTGGTGCTTATCCCCTTCTCCGACAAAATCTCCATCTCCCAGAAAATCAAGACCACGGAGGAGAAAGTGCGCCTGCGCCAGCTCATCGAGTCAATCAAGCCCAAGAACTTCGGCGTCATCGTCCGCACCTCCGCCGAGGGAAAGCGCGTGGCCGAACTCAACCACGAACTCAAAACCCTCGTCCGCTACTGGGAAGAAACCTGCGCCAAAGCCCGCAAGGCCGACAGCCCCGCACTCGTCTTCGAAGAAGAAAGCCGAATCCTCGGAATGCTCCGCGACGTCTTCTCGCCCTCTTTCGAGGCCATACACGTCAACGACCGCGACACCTACAAACAGATCGTTGACTACGTCTCGCTCATCGCTCCCGAACGCGCCGACATCGTCAAGCTCTATCAGAAACAGCAGCCCATCTTCGACGCCTTCAACGTGACGCGACAGATCAAGTCGTCATTCGGCAAAACCGTCTCCTTCAAACAGGGCGCCTACATCATCATCGAGCACACCGAAGCACTCCACGTCATCGACGTCAACTCCGGAAACCGCACCAAGGCCACCAACACCCAGGAGACTAACGCCCTCGAGGTCAACATCCGCGCCGCCGACGAAATAGCACGCCAGCTGCGCCTCCGCGACATGGGCGGAATCATCGTCATCGACTTCATCGACATGAACAAAGCCGAGCACCGTCAGGAACTCTACGACCACATGCGCGAAGTCATGGCCAACGACCGTGCCCGCCACAACATCCTGCCCCTCAGCAAGTTCGGCCTAATGCAGATCACCCGCCAGAGAGTGCGCCCCGTCCTGGACATCGCCACGGAAGAAGACTGTCCCTCGTGCGGCGGAACCGGCAAAGTGCAGCCCTCGCTGCTGTTCACCGACGTCATCAAAGAAAAAATTGAATACGCCATCACCGACCTGGGCCTCAACAACTTCCGCGTCTACGTCCACCCCTATGTCGACGCCTACCTCAAGAAGGGATGGCTCCTGAGCGAGTCGGCACGCTGGCGCCGCTCGCTGGGCGGAAAATTCCGCATCATCGCCGATGAGTCGCTGGCATTCCTCCAGTACCGGTTCGTCGACGCCAAAGGCAACGAAGTGGACGTCAAACAGGAGAAAGACACCAACTCCGCCACAGCCGAGAAGAAGAAAATCAAGGCCACCGAGCGCGGCAAAGAACCCGAAGAGATAGCCGCCGACCTCCTCGCCGAGGTCCCCGCCACCTCCTCGCGCCGCAAGAAAGGCGCGAAGGCCGCCGCTGAACCCGCCAAGAAAGACGCCACCCCGGCCAAAGCACAGCAGCCCAAGAAGGACCAGCCCAAGAAAGCCGCGGACCCCGCTAAGCCCGCTGCCGCCCCTCAGAAAGAGCAGCAGTCCAAGCAGGACAAGCCCAAGCCCGACCCGTCCAAGAACCAGCCGTCCAAAGCCGAGCAGCCCAAGAAAGAGCAGCAAGCCAAAGCCGAGCCGACCAAGACTCAGCAGGCCAAGGCTGAACAGCAAAAGACTCAGCAGGCCAAGAACCGTCAGCAGGCCCGGCCCGCCGACACTCAGGCCACCGAAACCCCTGCCGCAGCCGATGCCACCGCCGAGAGCAAGCCCTCTCAGCCGCGCAAGCGCCGCCCCAAAGCAGAGAAACCGGCCAAGCCCCAAGACGCCGACGAGCAGCCCGCCAAGCAGTCCAAAGCCGATCAGCAGCCTAAGGCAGACTCTTTTAAAGCCGAGCCTTCTAAAGCTGAGCAAACTAAGGCTGAGCAACCCCACCCCGCTTCTGCAAACGCAGAAGTTCCGGCCCTGCTCTCCGCGGCCGCCGCTGAAGTCGTCCCCGCTGCCGAGTCCGCACCTGCCGCTTCGCCCGACAACAGCGAAGCCCCGGCCGCCGAAACCGCCGGCACCGGCGAAAACGCCGCCGCTCCAGCCAAGCGCAAACGCACGCGCCGCCGCCCGGCGCGCCGCCTCTCCGACGCAGCGCCCGAGCCCCCGCAGGACTAACATTCGTATCCAACAACGCTATCAAGCGCAAAACCCACACCCCAGGAACACGGCCTCCCGGCCGTGTTCCTCTTTTTTCTCCCCTATCCAACAAATAAAAAATCGAGTCGACAAATATGCTTGAGAGCATAATTGCCAACCCGATAGAAATTTACGACCGATTAGTTCGCTCAGAGGTCGAAGCTGATGCGAAGATGGCCGCCGAGGCCGCGCTCCACAATGTCGTAGAGGGTGCGCAGCGTGATATTTTCTCCGTCATTCTCCACCTTCGAGATAAAGGTACGCTTCTTGTTAACGCGCTCGGCAAGCTGTTCCTGAGTCAGGTTCAGTTGCTCGCGGGCGCTCTTGATCTTGCAGCCTATTCGGAGCGCCTCAAGTTCATTCTCAAGACGGTCGCGTTCGGGAGTGCCGATTTCGCCGTAATATTGAGTCTTAATCTCATCGAGAGTCTTTATGTTTTTCATCATTCACTTTCTTTTTCGTTATAGTATTCATCCATTATTCTGAGAGCACGCTCAATCTCCTTCGTCGGCGTCTTCTGCGTTTTCTTTTGGAAACCGCTAAATAGGACAACAAGGCGATTGCCGTCAAAGCAACAGAAAATTCTGAATATATCAGAACCAAGCTGAACGCGCACCTCAAACAACCCGTTCGTTCCTTCTATGTATTTGAGGTACGTGATTGGAACACGTTCAACCGTTTCAAGAATATCAAGGATTTTGATAATCTTGTCCTGCACTTTCCGTGATTGCTTCTTAAAGAAATCATCGAAATAGTCTTTATATGTTACGACCTCTCAGTATTTCATGCCGCAAAGGTAACATATAAATTACATTTCTGCAAATATAACGCCGGGAAAATGCGTTTTGTTCTCAATGTCATCGACAGCCACCGCTATCAAGCGCAAAACCCCACACCCAGCCATCGCATTTCACCTTATTAGTCCAATTGGCCTAATTAGACTAATTAATTGCAAGCTCGCAAAATAAATCGGCAGGGAAATCCGTTATATTAGAAAGACGTGACAGCGAGAAGGCCTCGATTTCCTTTCTATTTGTTAATATTCAGGGGATGGGAGGCCGAAGAAAGGGCGCTATTTGTTACGCAATGTTAAAGTTGTCAACTTTTCAAAAACGCGATTAAACAAAACACCCTGTTTCGTTGTCTTATATATACAACAGCAAGAAAAAAGCATAAGTGACCAAGTCATACAAGCTTTAGGAACGAATTTGATTAGTTTTTTCATAGGATTAGATTTTTAAGGTTTTAGGAAGATTGGAGGTCGTGATGACTACCAATCTTTTTTTTATGCCATTGCCCCCTCCGCCGTCCGACTCTCCCGTCGGGCGGCGGTCTGTTTCTCGCCGTACGGGCGGGCATAGGCGTTATGCCGTTTCCAAATTATTTAGTAACTTTGCAGCCGGAATCAAAAAAAACACCAATCATGTCTCCGGTTATCACCACCATAATCCTCCTCATCGTCAGCAACATCTTCATGACCGTGGCCTGGTACGGCCACCTAAAACTGCAGGCCACGGGCATCTCCTCGTCGTGGCCGCTGTTCGTGGTCATCCTCTTCTCGTGGGGCGTGGCGCTGCTGGAGTACTGCTTCCAGGTGCCGGCAAACCGCATCGGCTTCGAGGGCAACGGCGGCCCCTTCTCGCTGATTCAGCTGAAGGTGACGCAGGAGGTCATCACGCTCATCGTCTTCTGCATTTTCTCGCTCATCGCCTTTGAGAATTTCCACCTGCGCTGGAACCACGCGGTGGCGTTCCTCTGCCTGGTTGCGGCCGTCTACTTCACATTCCTCCCCGAGCACTCTCCCGCCTAAGCCAAGCGCACCTGCTCGGCCGCGTCAACGGCCTGCACGTCAGCCTGTTTGCTAAGCCACAGCAGCTGTTTCTTGGCGTAGACGCGCGTGCTCTTGGCAATGCGCGCTATGGCCGTGTCGCGGGTCATTGTCCCGTCGAAGCAGGCAAACCACTCCTTGAAGCCCACAGTGTTCAGCGCATTCAGTTCGCGCAGCGGGTACATGCGCCGCGCTTCTTCTTCCATCCCCATCTCCACCATCTGCTCCACACGCGCGTTGATGCGTGCGAACAGCTCCTCGCGCGTGCGCCGGGGCGTCACCATGACCGTGCGGAAGGGTCGCTCGACGACGCGTCCGGTGCGCAGCTCTGTGTACGTGCCGCCGCTCTGCAGGCACACTTCCAGGCCATGCATCACGCGCCGCATATTGGCGCGGTCGACCTGCGCGGCATACTCCGGGTCGCACACCTCGAGCATGGCCAGCACACCCTCGGCGCCGCTCTCGTCGTAGAGGCGCCGGACGCGCTCGCGCACGGCGTCGCTGATGTCGGGGATGTCGTCGATGCCGCGCAACAGTGCGTCGACATACATCATGCTGCCGCCGCAGACGACTGCGCAGCCGCGCTCGCGGAACAGCCGGTCGAGCACGGCGAGTGCGTCCTCGGCATACTGCGCCGCGCTGTAATATTCGCTGACGTCCTTGAACTCAATGAGATGATGGCGCACGCGGGCCTGTTCTTCGGCCGTGGGCACAGCCGTGGTTATGGGCATACCGCGGTAGACCTGGCGCGAGTCGGCGCTCACGATTTCTGTGCCCAGGCGTTCGGCTAACTCTATGGCCAGCGAGGTCTTGCCCGAGGCGGTAGGACCGACAACCGCCACCAGCAGCGGTTTGTCCTCGGGGGATGTCCGTGCCGGTGGCGGTGTATTTTGCATTTTCTTATCTGTCTGTGGGTCAGCTGATTCACTTGCCCTCGCCGACAAGGCGGGCGATGTTGACGATGACGTCAACGGCCTTCTCCATGCTGGGAATGGGCACAAACTCGTAGCGGCCGTGGAAGTTGAGACCGCCGGCGAAGATGTTGGGGCAGGGCAGGCCCTTGAAGCTGAGCTGCGCGCCGTCTGTGCCGCCGCGGATGGCCACCACTTTCGGGTCGATGCCGGCATCGCGCATGGCCTGCTCGGCGACGTCGATGATGTGCATCACCGGCTCGATTTTCTCGCGCATGTTGTAGTACTGGTCCTTGATTTCGATGTGGCAGCAGTTGGGATACTCTTTGTTGATCTTGCGGGCCAGGTGCTCCAGCTCTTTCTTGCGGCGCTCGAAGCGGTCGCGGTCGTGGTCGCGAATGATGTAGGTGAGCACGGTCTTCTCAACGGTGCCTTCCATGCCGACAAGGTGGTAGAAGCCTTCGTAGCCCTCAGTGTGCTCGGGCGTCTCCCAGCGCGGGAGCATGATGGCGAACTGGTTGGCGACGCGCATCGAGTTGATCATCTTGTGCTTGGCATAGCCGGGGTGGACGTTGCGGCCGATAAAGGTGACGCGGGCTACGGCGGCGTTGAAGTTCTCATACTCCAGCTCGCCGATTTCGCCGCCGTCCATGGTGTAGGCCCAGTCGGCGCCGAACTTCTCGACGTCGAACTTGTGGGCGCCGAGTCCGATTTCTTCGTCGGGGTTGAAGGCTATGCGGATGTCGCCGTGCTTGATCTCGGGATGCTGCTGAAGGTAGTCGATGGCGGTGATGATTTCGGCGATGCCGGCCTTGTCGTCGGCGCCGAGGAGGGTAGTGCCGTCGGTAACGATGAGGGGCTGGCCGACATAGTGGAGTAGCTCGGGGAACTGGTTGGGGCTCAGCACAATATCCTCTTTGGCGTTGAGCACGATGTCGTGGCCGTCATAGCTCTCGATGATGCGGGGGTTAACGTTGTGGCCGCTCATGTCGGGGGAGGTGTCCAGGTGGCTGATGAAGCCGATGGTGGGCACTTTGCGGTCGGTGATATTCCCGGGGAGCGTGGCCATAAGATAGCCGTTGTCGTCGAGGCTGATGTCGGAGAGGCCCATCGAGTGCAGCTCTTTCTCAAGATGGCGCGCGAAAATCATCTGGCCCGGCGTCGACGGGGTCATGTTCGTGAGCTCGTCACTCTGCGTGTCGAACTTCACATATTGGAGTAATCTGTCAACAACATTCATGGTCTGTATTCTGTTATCGGTTGTTTCTTTTCCCGCAAAGTTAGTGCTTTTTTGTCAGAAAAGCAATAACTACGGCGTTTTTATGCGCTTTTTTACACCCTCGGCGCCGCGCGTTCGCCCCCGCCGCGCCAAAAGCACGCTCCGGCCCGCGTTTTTCCTCATTTTTAACGCTGAGAACGATGCGTGTTACGCGCTTTTTCTGTACCTTTGCACTCGTGAAAAAGCTCTTGCCCATACTACTTGTGTCGGCGGCGGTGCTCCTGATGTGGGCCTGCAGCCCGGTCAAGCATGTCCCCGAGGGCAAGTATCTTCTTGACCGCGTGGACATTAACATACGCGAAGACTCGGCCGGCAACACGCTCACCGAGGGTACCGACCTCATCAATTTCCTCCGCCAGCAGCCCAACCACAAGGTGCTCGGTTTCGCACGTCTGCGCCTCGCCACCTACTCGCTCTCGGGCCGCGACAGCGCGAAATGGTACAACCGCTGGCTCCGCAACCTGGGCCAGGCGCCCGTCATCTACGACTCGCTCCTCACCGAGCTCTCCGCGCGCCAGCTGCGCCAGGCTGTCATCAACCGCGGATACATGGACGCCTCGGTCACTGTCGACACGGTCATGGACGCCCGACGCAAGCGCGCCCGCGTCACGTACAACATCACGCCCGGTCCGCCGCGCGTCATCTCGACTTTCGATTACGAAATCGACGACCCCGGCATCGCCGACATCATCATCGCCGACACTGTCCGCCGTATCATCGGCCCCGGCGACGTCCTCAATCGCAACACCCTCGACGAGGAGCGCACCCGCATAGCCCAGCGCCTGCGCAACCGCGGCTACTACGCCTTCAACTCCGACTTCATCACCTTCACGGCCGACACGGTGGCCGGTTCGAAAGAGGTGGCCCTCACCATGCACGTCCAGCCTCCCAGGCAGCCCGGACAGTCCGCCGCCGATGCCGCGGAGGCCCTGCGCGACTCAACGCAGCTCCACGTCCCCTACTCGGTCCGCAACATCTACTTCGTGGTCGGAACACCCACCAACGATGCCTCGACGCGCAACTTCAACTTTGCCGGCGCCGACACGGTCCGCTACAAGGACATCACCGTCCTCTACTGCAACACCGACCGCTTCATCCGCCCCAACATCCTCGAGGAGAAGTGCCACATTCTGCCCAACGCCCCATACAGCGCCACGCGCGTGGAGCGCACCTACGAGTCGCTCGCCCAGCTCGGAATCCTCAAGTTCATCAACATAGACATGCGCCAGATCGGCATGATCGACGGCCGCATGTACATGGACGCCTACATCCTCCTCACCCGCAACAAGAAGCAGTCCGTCTCCATCGAGCTGGAGGGCACCAATTCGGAGGGCGATCTCGGCTTCGGCGTCGGCCTCACTTATCAGCATCGCAACCTCTTCCACCACAGCGAGTTGCTCACCGCAAAGCTGCGCGCCTCCTACGAGAGTCTCTCCGGGAATCTCGAAGGCCTCATCAACGACAAATACACCGAAGTGGGCGCCGAAGTGGGCCTCACTTTCCCCCAGCTCAAGGCGCCGTTCCTCTCGAAAGCCTTCAAGCTCCGTTCGCGCGCATCGACCGAGTTCACCGTCTCCACCAACTACCAGGAGCGCCCCGAGTACACCCGCGTCATCGCCGGCGCCGCCTGGAAATACAAGTGGACCTCGCCGTCGCGCAAACACCGCGGATACAACGAGCGACGCACCTTCGACCTCGTGGACATCAACTACGTCTACCTCCCCCACTCCACCATCGACTTCATCGACCAGATTGCGCCCACCAACCCCCTGCTCCGCTACTCCTACGAAGACCACTTCATCATGAGGATGGGCTACTCCTACTACCGCACCAACCGCCGCATCCCCACCGGCAAGCAGAACTCGTTCACCATCCAACCCTCCGTCTCCACGCTCCGCCTCTCCGCCGAGATGGCCGGCAACCTCCTCTACGGCCTCTCCAAGGCAACCGACATGAACAAACACGGCGGCGCCTACAAAATCTTCGGCATCCAGTATGCCCAGTACGTCAAAGGCGAAGCCGACTACACCCACGTCGCCAACCTCAACGCCCGCAACGCCATCGCCGTCCACGCCGGCCTCGGCCTGGCCTATCCCTACGGCAACTCCTCGATGGTGCCCTTCGAAAAACGCTTCTACGCCGGCGGCGCCAACAACGTGCGCGGATGGGGCGTCCGCACACTCGGCCCCGGCTCATACGAGTCGAAGAACAACGTGCTCAACTTCATCAACCAGTGTGGCGACATCTCGCTCATCCTCTCCCTCGAATACCGCATGCGCCTGTTCTGGGTGTTCGAAGGCGCACTCTTCATCGACGCCGGAAACATCTGGACCATAAAGAACTACCCCACCCAGCCCGGCGGCGAGTTCAAGTTCGACAAATTCTACAAGCAGATTGCCGCCGGCTACGGCCTGGGCCTGCGCATGGACTTTACATACTTCCTCCTCCGCCTCGACCTCGGCCTCAAAGCCCACGACCCCGCCAACGGCGCCGAACGCTGGCCCCTCATCCACCCCAACTGGCACCGTGACGCAACCTTCCACTTCGCCGTCGGATACCCCTTCTGACCACGGAGTCTCCCCCCCAAAAAATTTGTATTACCCTCAAAACCACACCCCCACATGAAGTCACTTGTCATCTTTGACCTTGACGGCACACTCGTAAACACCATAGAAGACCTCGCCAACGCCACCGACCACGCCCTCACAGAGCTCGGATTCCCCACCCACGCCGTACCCTCCTACCGCAACATGGTCGGCAACGGCGTCACCAAACTCCTCGAGCGTGCACTCCCCGAAGAAGCGCGCTCGACACGCATGATCGAGGCCATGCGCACCCACTTCCGCGAGTACTACGACAACCACCTCTACGACCTCTCCACGCCCTACACAGGCATCCCCGAACTCCTCCGGGAGCTCACCGACCGCGGCATCGCCTGCGCCGTCGCCTCCAACAAATACCAGAGCGCCGTCGAGCGCATCATCGCCCACTTCTTCCCCACCACGCCATGGGTAGCAGTCTTCGGCCACAACGAAGGCGTCCCCGTCAAGCCCGATCCCTCCATCGTCTTCGAAATCCTCGCCAAACATCCCACCCCCAAAGCCGACGTCCTCTATGTCGGCGACTCCAACGTCGACATCGAAACCGCCCGCCGCGCCTGCGTCGACGGCTGCGGCGTCACCTGGGGCTTCCGCGGCCGCCAGGAACTCGTCGCCGCCTGCGCTCCCCACATCGTCAGCTCCCCCGACGACATCCTCTCCCTGCTCTGACACCCCTTCACCCGCTCCCCTCGCAGCTCTGACCCCGGGACAAAAGCTCGAAAAAACGCTGAAAAAAACGAGGCTCGCACATTTTTTTCACGGAAAATTTGCACGTTCCAAAAAAAAGCCGTACCTTTGCAAAGCAAAAGCGGGAGAAACCCGCCGGAGCAATTAAGAGCTGGCGATTTAGTGTAGTGGCCTAGCACGCCACCCTCTCAAGGTGGAGACCCGGGTTCGATTCCCGGACTCGCTACAATCACCACAAAGCCTCAAGCGCACCCCGCGCCTGAGGCTTTCTCTTTTTCTCCCCCCCCCTTCTCTTTTTATTTCCGCCCGCTGCGTCCCGCGCCATCGGCCCGCCGGGCTGCCGGCGTCCTTGAGCGTCTGTGACCGTGCCCGGAGCCTGCGGCTCCGGGTCCCCGTGGTGGCCGCCGCTCACCGCCTCAGCACATTGTATACGATGGCGGAGATGCGGGAGATAAGCTCGGAGGCTTGGGCGCTGCTGCCTTTGATGTCTTTCACGAAGACAGCGAGGGCATAGTGCGTGCCGTCAGCAAGGCGGACGAAGCCCACATCGTTGTGTGCGACAAGCGTGCCGTCAGCCTTGGTATAGCCCGAGCCCGTCTTGTGGCCGAGCTCAACATCCGGCTCGCCGAGCAACGGCGCGGCGATTCTGTCGGTGCCCGTCTTGCACTCAGTCAGCGTCTTCGTGATAAACGCCTGCTTGTCCGCGCTGACGAGACTATCCGTGAACAAACGGTTCATGAGAATAGCCGCACCGAGAGGCGTGGTTTTGTTGCAGTAAGCACGCTCGTGATCCTCCGACATCTCCTTCTCCGTGAGCTCGATATTGAAACTCAAACGCGGAATCATGGTGGCGATTATGCTGTCAGTGCGCGCAACGCTGACAAGCCGTTCGAACATCACATTGCTCGCATTGTTGTCGCTGAGCGTGAGCGTATACCTCAGCATCTCCTTAACCGGCAGAGAAATCACCGCTTCCGCATGCTCCTTAAGCATCGGGCTCCACGTCTTCGGGTCGAGCTCATCTCTCCGCATCGAGATAACCGAATCCAGCGACAACCCCTTAGCGTCAAACTCACGACACAGCGCCAGCGCCTGATGCACCTTAAACACACTCATCATCGGATAGACATTCCGGTCATTCACCACCACCGTGTCCTTGCTGTTCACAATCAGCGCAACACCCGCCTCGCACGGATACTCCCCAATCACCCTCTCAATAGAATCCCTTACCGCGCGCCAATACCCATCGCGCATCTCCTCATGCGCCTTAGCAGCCTTGCATGCCACAACAGCCGTCATGCCAAAAGTCACAACGACCATCATCCAAACTATCTTTGCTATATCCTTCATAATATCTTATTCTACAAAAATAATCACCCACAAAGATAAGCATTTCTCCTCAAACCTCCGTCTCGCTCCCTTCATTTCTTCCCCCGTTCCCGGATGGCTCACCGTGAACGCAGCCTGCGGCTGCGTTTCAAAAAATAGATGCCGGGCCTCGAGCGCTGTCGCTCGGGACCCGGCATCGGGGTTTGTGAAGGGGGCGGTTACCTACTCTTCCGCTTTCGCAGTACCATCGGCGTGGCGGGGTTTAACTTCTCTGTTCGGAATGGGAAG
>SFOH01000037.1 GCA_004552485.1 Bacteroidales bacterium
ATGTACCAGGTGGCCATGGCGTTGTTGGATGATTTGTTGGAATAAACGGGGGCTGAGTCCACAGCGTGGTCCGGTGCCATATAACAGTTGTTACCCTTGCATTTCACCATCACAAACACGCCGTTGTCCTCAAATGAGAAGCGGGAGGCGTCGCCTTGGTCAGTGGTGAAATTCATATCCCACTCGCCGTTCATTGAGAGGAACTTGTTGTTGGCGGAGATGGTGTAATAGCCGTCGCCGACGGCGGTGAAGGCGAGCCGCTGCGATGTGTCCGCCGCGTCAAAGAGCACAGCGTTTCCGGCGGCGGAGGCGCCAAGATGTAAGCCACATACGTTTATAAGGTATCCGTTGTCCGGAATCTGTGCGGCGTGGCCGGTGAAAGTGCCGCATAGCAGAATCACCAGTGTTTCAATTAGATGGATTAACTTTTTCACTATTAAAGATTTAGATTATTATATATTTTTGCAAGTTTTAGTTCTTGGTATTTAGTCAGCGGGGTATTGCCGCAGGTATTCCTGCGCGGTTAGACAAAGTTCATCGTACCAGTCTTGGCCGAAGCGAGCGATGAGCGGCTCTTTCAGGAACTGATAGGCGCGGAGACCGAGGCGCCGGCCTTTCACTTCGGCGGGCTTGCAGATTTTCCAGCGGTGGTAGTTGACGGCGGTGAGGTCGCCGACCTGTCGCAGGCGCACGGGGTAGAGGTGGCACGACTCGGGCTTGAGGAACGCGGTGCGGCCTTCGCGGCAGGCTTTCTCGAGAGCGCAGATGCACGTGCCGTCGGCGCTGTAGCACGAGAAGGCGCAGTTGGCGCCGTGGACGATGGTGGTGACCAGGTCGCCTTCCTCGTCAATGTATGCGACATCGCCCTCGCTGAGGGCCTCGCGGGCGGCGGGGAGTAGATCGTCCTGAATGGCGGGGAGGGCGCGGCGTATCTGCTCACACTCTTCTTCGGTGACGGGGGCGCCGGCGTCGCCTTCGATGCAGCAGGCGCCGCGGCAGGCGTCGAGGTCGCAGCAGAAGTAGCGTTCGATGAGGTCGAGAGAGACGAGTGTGTCCTGAATCTGAAGCATAACGGTGGGTTTATTGTGGGATGAGGTCGCGGACGGCGACGAGGCGGTCGGCGCGCTCGTTGTGGCGCCGGGCGTAGACGTGGATGCGGTAGCGGTTGCGTGTCTCGTATTTGTCGCCCTCGATGATGTCGGTGCGTCCGGTCTGCGAGCCGGGTGCCACGGCTAAGTATTGGTAGGAATATGCGCCCTGTTTCAGGAGCATGGCGTGCTCGTAGGCGCCGGTGGCGCGGTTGTAGACCATGCGCGACTCCGGTGAGAAGCGCCGCTGAGTCACGTCCGAGTCGATGTAGAAATCGAAGCCGGGTGTCTCGGGGTGGACGAGCGTGAAGTGCACCACGTTGTAGTCGGCTTCGACGTCCGACTCCGAGGAGTTGTACTCGCGCACGACGAATGAGCCGGAGATGGTCTCGTCGTAGTGGTAGCTCTCGCCGGCGCGCGACGAGTCGGGCTCGAGGACGGCGTGGTAGTAGGGTCCGTGCCACTCGATGCGCTCGACATTCTGACCGGGATAGTTCGTGGAGAGATTCTCGAAGCGGCGGTATTCGTTGCCGGCCTTGAAGATGAGCGGCTGCAGGTGCTCGTAGATGAGCGTCTTGCCGCTGACACGCAGGGGTTTGGTGAGCGTCACGGCATTGTCGCTGCGGCCGTTTTGGGTGACCGTGACCTTGATTTCGTTGAAGATGTCGTCGACGTCGGCGTGCGAGGCGTCAACCTCGAGGCTCAGCTGCTGGTGGGCGCGGTTCACGTCGATGTCGGTGCGCGAGGTCATCGATGCTGTCACCGAAGCGCTCTGCTCGGAGACGACGAAGCGGCACTGTGCCCAAGTCTCGTCCGGGTCGTTCTCGGGATAGATGCGCACCAGATAGTTGCCCGAGCGCGTCAGGCGTGTCTGCTCGTTGGGGAGCGTGAGCGTGTAGTGGACGTAGTGGACGGTGGTGCCCTGCGAGAAGTCGTAGTCGTCGATGGTGCCCTCGTTGAAGCCGTCGAGGTATTCCATGTAGGCCAGCTGCGAGGGCTGCCAGTCGGCGTTGCAGTGAATCACCTCGTAGCGCAGGTAGTCGCGGTCTTCGTTCAGAACGTCGAAACTGATGCGAATCATATCGTCGGTGCCTAAGACCATGAGCGCCTCTCCGGGCATGGGATAGGGGAGGACGGCGTTGCAGACCTGGAGAGTGCGCACGCGTTCGTTGAGGACGGCATTGCCCGTGTCGCGGCGCTGAGCCATGGCGGCGACGGCCGTGAAAAGACATATTATATATATAAGGAGAGAGCGCAGTTGCATATTACCATTGAATTGGGGTCAGGCCGTGGCCGACGAGCCAGTTGTTGGCCGTTGAGAAATGATGGTTCCCGAAGAAGCCGCGGTAGGCCGACAGCGGCGAGGGGTGCGGCGAGGTGAGCACCAGGTGCTTGTTTGTGTCGATGAGCGCGCGTTTGCTGATGGCGAACGAGCCCCAGAGCAGGAATACCAGCGAGTCGCGTCCGGCCGAAAGCGTGCGGATGACGTTGTCGGTGAACGTCTCCCAGCCGCGGCCCTGATGCGAGCCGGCGCAGTGTTCGCGCACGGTTAGCGTGGCGTTCAGCAGCAGCACGCCCTGCCGCGCCCAGCGCTCGAGGTTGCCCGGCGCATTGGCCGGCGCGCCCGTGTCCGTGCTCACTTCCTTGAGAATGTTCACTAACGACGGTGGCGGCTGGATGCCGTCCGAGACCGAGAAGCACAGTCCGTTGGCCTGGCCCGGGCCGTGGTACGGGTCCTGGCCGATGATAACGACCTTCACCCGGTCGAAGGGGCAGGCGTCGAAGGCCGCGAAAATGCGCGAGGGCGGCGGAAAGCACGGCCCGTTGCGGTATTCGCCGCGCACAAATTCGGTCAGCGCCGCAAAATAGGGCTTGTCCCATTCCGGGGCAAGCGCCGCCTTCCAACTGCTGTCTATGCGTACGTCCATGATTGGCTCTTCATTAATAATTTGCAAAGATACGAAAATTTCCGTAACTTTGCCAGCGAAAACGCCATGCACCCGTAGTTTAATGGATAGAATTACGGATTCCGGTTCCGTCGGTTGGGGTTCGATTCCCCACGGGTGTACTATTTTCCCCCTCTCTCCCCCGCATAGCTTATGAAACGCATTTTCCTCGTCATCGTTGCCGTGGCCGCTGTCTGTCAGGCATTTGCCGCACACACCGTGCAGGCCGTCTTCAACTGGGCCGACCCTCAGTCGCTCCATCCCGCTTTCAACGCTCCCACTGCCGAAAACCGCTATGGCGAGTACATCAGCAAGGTGACCTTCACCGCCGACGGCATCTCGCTCCTCATCGATGACGACGCCGTGAAGGAGGGGTCGCAGAAAGCCCGCTTCCTCTATGGCTACAACACCCGCACCGTCGAGATGCGCGCCTATCCCGGCAGCGACATCATCATCGACGCTCCCGAGAACATGACCGTCGCGCGCGTTCAGTTCGAAGGCGCCAAGGCCGATGCCGACTATCTGACCTCCTACGACGAGGCCTCGACATGGAGCGGACAGGAGTGGACACCCTCCGCCCCGGCAGCGCAGGCAAAGTTCTATGTGACCACCACCATCAACTGCACGCGCATCGTTGTCGTCTGCACCGAAGATGCCGGCGTTGACGCTGTTGAGGCTGATGAAGAGGCCGGAACCGAGGCCTGGTTTACGCTCCAGGGCGTGCGTCTTGACAAAACGCCAAGCGCGCCAGGTGTTTATGTTAGGCTCAAAGGCTCAAAAGCTTGCAAAATGATAGTACATTAGGTGTGTATTCGCCTCATTTTCGCCCGAATAGGGGCGGAAAGGCGTCAAAACGAAAAAGTTAAAATTCGTGTTATTTGAGACACTAACCGTGCCTTTTCAGCAAAGAAATGTTAAAAAACATGTTATAAAACATTTTTTTTCGCTGAAACTCTTGCGGATTAAAAAATAAGACTTAACTTTGTAGCGTTTTTGAAGTACAAACATATTAATTAATATTTAAAATCTTAAACACGATGAAAAAATTAGTTTTATTTGCTGTTGCTGCTCTTTCTATGAGCTTCGTTGCATGTGGTGGTGGTGAGAAAGCCGACAAAGCTGCTGATTCAGCTGCTGCTGATACCGCTGTTGAGGCTGTTGTTCCCGCTGATTCTGCTGCTGCTCCCGCTGATTCAGCTGCTGCTCCCGCTGACTCTGCAAAGGCTGAGGTTGCTCCCGCTGACTCCGCTAAATAAGTTAGGAATATCCTGAAAAAAACAGCATAAGAAAGAGCTGCCGAGATTTCGGCGGCTCTTTTTTAGATATTTAGGCGTCTCCTTTTGAGATTCCGTCCCTCTCCTCCTCCACTCATAACTCATAAACTCATCCACTCATCCACTCTAAATATCATGAAAAAGGCAAGAGTGATTGCGCTGGCCGGCGCCGCAATGATGACGCTGACGGCCATGGCCGCTAAGTTTTCTGTTGACAACATCGAGCCTCCCCACTGGTGGACAGGCATGGCCGACGCTACCCTGCAGCTGCAGGTGCACGGCGCCGACGTGCGCGCCGCCGTTCCCACCGTCGACTATCCCGGCGTCACCATCGACAGCGTCGCACGCCTCGACGGCTCCCCAAACTGGCAGTATATCTACCTGAAAATCAGTCCGCAGGCTAAGCCCGGCACCTTCACCATCACCTGGAAAGACGGTCGCAACAAAGTGACCCGCAAGTACGAGCTACGTCCCCGCACCATGAAAAGCGGCGCGCAGGGCTTCTCCTCCGACGACGTCCTCTACATGATCATGCCCGACCGTTTTGCCGACGGCGACCCCTCCAACAACGACGGCGTCGGCATGAACTTCCCCGTTAAGGCAGACCGCAGCATCGTGAACGGACGTCACGGCGGCGACCTCAAAGGCATTGCCGAGCACCTGGATTTCATTGACTCTCTGGGCGTTACGGCCGTATGGCTCAATCCCGTGCTGGAGAACGACATGCCCGAGGGCTCATACCACGGCTATGCCACCACGAACTATTACCGCGTTGATCCGCGCCTGGGCTCAAACGCTGATTACAAAGCACTTACCGACTCGCTCCACGCCCGCGGCATCAAAGTTGTCATGGACATGATTTTCAACCACAGCGGCTCGGAGCACCCCTGGGCCAAGGATATGCCCTCGAAAGACTGGATCAACAACGGGGGCGAATACATGCAGACCAACCACAAGCTCATGTCGCTCTCCGACCCCTATGGCTCTGACTATGACCGCAATATGACCCGCGACGGCTGGTTCGTGCGCGAGATGCCCGACCTCAATCAGCTCAACCCCCACCTCATGCGCTACCTCACACAGAACAGCATCTTCTGGGTCGAGGAAGTCGGCATCGACGCCATACGCATGGACACCTACCCCTACGCCGACGGCAAGGCCATGGCGCGCTGGGTCAGCGATGTCGAGCGCGAGTATCCCAACTTCACCATCGTGGGCGAGTGCTGGTTTGCCGAACCTGCCGTCGAGGCTCAGTGGCAGCGCGGCGCCGCCATTCCTGCTGAGGGCTTCGACTCGAATCTCCCCGTGGTCATGGACTTCCCCTTCATGCTTAAGTCGCAGGCACTTAAGAACTTCACCGAGGAGACGACCGAATGGGCCGGCGGTCTGTTCAACCTCTACTCCCACTTCGCCATGGACAACATCTACGCCGACCCGCAGCGCCTGCTCCGTTTCCTCGACAACCACGACACCGACCGCTTCATCCTCACCGAACCCGACAGCCTCGACTCGTGGAAACAGGCCGTCACCATGCTGCTCACCGTCCCCGGAATCCCCCAGCTCTACTACGGCACCGAACTGCTGATGAGCGGCGACCGCAAGCCCGGCGACGGCAATGTACGCCGCGATGTCCCCGGCGGCTTCCCCGGCGACACGCACAACGAGTTCACTCGCGCCGGACGCTCCGACAAACAGAACGAGGCCTACGACTTCATGAGCCGCCTCCTTCAGTGGCGCAAGACCAACGAGGCCGTACGCCGCGGCACGATGAAGCATTTCGCCCCCAACAACGGCGTCTACGTCTACACGCGCTACCTCAAGGATGCCGTCGAAGACATCCCCGTGGTGGTCATCATGAACGGCACATCGCAGCCCCGTACCATCGACACCTCGCGCTATGAGGAAATCATCACTCCCGGCTCCGTCTGGGAGGATGTGCTCACCGGCGAGACCGTGACGCCCGTGCCCGAAGACGAGGCACCCACGCTCACTCTGCGTCCCCGCGCCGTGATGGTGCTCGAGCCCGCGCTGATTATGGCCCCGGCGGAGTAAAAAATACACGCTGCTGCGCGTAAACAAAACGCGCCGAATGGCGGTTATTAGTTAAACACGTTTCGTAAAATCGGCCACGCGCCGACTGCTTAAAACGATTGCCGTTTAACTAACATCCGCCATTCATCATATACTTATGAAACTCCCCACAGCAGCACTCCTGGCCGTAACACTCTGTTGCTCAGCGGCACAGGCCCGTGACAAGGCGATTGACACACAGTTCGGCATGCCCGAACGATGGGCGGCAGTCACCGACACATTCACGGCCGCAACGCCCGCCGCCACTGCCGGCGCCGGCCTCACCCCGCAATGGTGGGCGTCGTTCGACGACCCCGTCCTGGACTCGCTCATGAGCATGGGCACCCGCAACAACTATGACATCGCCACCGCCACCCGCCGCGTCTCCATCGCCCGCACGCAGGTGGGCACCGAGCGTGCCGCCTACTATCCCAACGTCAGCGTCAGTGCCGGTTACACCTACACGCGCGACGCCGGCGCCATGCATAGCCCCGTCGCCCCCTCTGCCAACACGAGCTACTGGGACCTCGGCGCTCAGGCTTCCTGGGAAATCGACGTCTTCGGCCGCGTGAAGGACGCCGTCACCGCCGCCAAACAGAACGTGCGTGTCTCCGCCGCCGACCGTGCCGGAGTGATGCTCAGCGTCCAGTCGCAGATAGCGCTCACATACATCCAGCTGCGTGTCGAGCAGGCTCAACTCGTTGTGGCTGAGGCACATTCTCAGCGCCAGGATACGGCCCTGCGCATCGCCGAGGCGCGCTTCGAGGCCGGCATCGCCTCCATGCTCGACGTCGACCAGGCTCAGCAGGTCTACTATTCGACCGTCGCCTCGATTCCCCTCCTCGAATACAACATCCACGCCGACATCAACGCCCTCTCCACGCTGACGGGCTCGCCGGCCGGAGCGCTCAACGCCCTGCTGTCGCCCTCGCACAGTCTCCCCGATCACGTCCAGCCCGTGGCCACCGGCGTCCCCGCCGACCTGCTCCGCAACCGTCCCGACGTCATCGCCGCCGAGCGCACGATCGACATGTACGCCTCGCGCCTCGGCATCGCCCGCAAGGAGTGGCTGCCCTCCATCTCCGTCCAGGCCTCCGGAGGCACATACGCCCACGATGCCAAGAACCTCTTTCAGGGCAAGTCGTGGGGATTCTCCGTGGCGCCCGTCATCTCGTGGACGGTCTTCGACGGCCTCTCCCGCAAGTATGCCATTCAGTCCGCCGAAGAAGAGCTGCAGTCGGCCGTCGAGTCGTACAACCTCACGGTACTCAACGCCGTGCAGGAGGCCGACGACGCCCTCGCCAGCTATTACAGCCGCCTGCGTTACATCAAATCGCTCGAGAAGATGGTGGACTGCGCCGCTCAGTACGACACGCGCTCACTCAACGCCTACCGCTCGGGCCTCGCGCCTTACATCAATGTGGCAAACGCCCAGATGACCTACCTCGAGGACGAGAACACGCTCATCGTGGCCAAAGGCAAAGCCCTCATGGCCCTCGTGAAGCTCTACAAAGCCCTCGGCGGCGGATACTCCGAAGCACGTATAGACGACAATTAATACTCTGACAATGAAAAAGATACACACCACCCTTGCGGTTCCCGTGCTCATGGCGGCGCTCCTCCCGCTCTCCGCATGCCACAAGAACGAGCAGAAACAGACTACCGAGGAGACTCCCGTGATCGACGTGGCACAGGTGGTCACGGACACGGTGACGCTCACCAAGGAATACCCCGGCTACCTCGACGCGCAGTGCACCGTCGACCTCGTGGCCCGCGTCGACGGCTATCTCACCGGCCAGCTCTACAACGGCGGCGATTACGTCCCCGCCGGCGCCATGCTCTTCACCATCGAGAGCGCCAACTATGCCGACGCCGTGCGCCGCGCCGAGGCCGCCCTCGCCGATGCGCGCGCCACCCACTCCTATGCCGCCAGCAACTACGCCGCCATGCAGAAAGCGCTCCAGTCCAACGCTGTCAGCCAGATGGAAGTGCTCCAGTCGAAGAGCAATGTCGAGACTGCCGCCGCCAACATCGCCAGCTGCGAGGCAGCCCTCGCCGAGGCACGCAAGACGCTGAGCTACTGCACCGTACGCGCGCCCTTCGCCGGCCACGTCTCCGACGGCCTCTACGACGTCGGCGCCTACCTCAACGGCGCGGCATCACCCGTCAAACTCGCCACAATCTATCAGGACGGCAATGTCAACGCCATCTTCGCCATCAGCGACGACGAGTATGCCACCATCAAGGCCAATGCCGCTCGCACCTCGCTGAGCACCGACCTGCGCCACATTCCCATCAAGTTTGAGACCGAGATGCCGCAGACCTATACCGCCGACCTCACCTACATGGCCCCCGCCGTCGACCGCTCCACCGGAACCATGTCCGTAAAGGCCAAAATCAATAATGCCGGCGGCGACCTCCGCGCGGGCATGTACTGCAAAATCGCCCTCCCCTATGAGGTCGACCCCAACGCCATCCTCGTCAAGGACGCCTCGATAGGCACCGACCAGTCCGGCTCCTACATCTATGTCGTCAACGACAGCAACCGCGTCGAGAACCGCGCCATCAAGGTCGGTCAGGTCGTGGCCGACACCATGCGCGTCGTCACCTCCGGCCTCCGCCCCGGCGAGCGCTACGTAACCAAAGCCCTCCTCAAAGTGCGCGACGGCATGAGCGTCAAGCCCCGCCTCGTCAAGTGACTCCTTCTGCATCTCTCACGTAACTAACGCACACAGAGCATGTTTTCAAGATTCTTCATAGACCGCCCCATCTTCGCCACCGTCATGGCCGTCATCATGGTGCTCGTGGGCCTGGTCACCATCAAATCGCTGCCCGTGGCCCAGTTCCCGGACATCACGCCGCCCACGGTGATGGTGAGCGCCTCCTATCCCGGCGCCGACGCACAGACCGTGGCCGAGACCATCGGCGTCCCCATCGAGGAGCAAGTGAACGGCATCGAGGGCATGATGTACATGAGCTCCACCTCCGGCAACGACGGCTCCTACCAGCTGACCATCACCTTCGAGAACGGCGTCGACCTCGACATGGCCGCCGTGAAGGTTCAGAACCGCATCTCCCTGGCCGAGGCATCGCTGCCGTCGGCCGTCAAGCAGGAGGGCATACAGGTGCGCAGCGAAGGCTCCAACATCCTGATGTTCATTGCCTTGCAGAGCGATGACCCGCAGCGCTACGATGCCCTCTACCTCACCAACTACGCCAAACTCTACCTCGTGGACGAGCTGGCGCGCATCGACGGAGTCGGCGGTGTCGGCGCGTTCGGTGCCGGCACATACGCCATGCGCATCTGGCTTGACCCCGACAAGATGCAGATGCGCAACCTCACGCCCCAGGACGTCATCGGCCTCATCCAAAGCCAGAACATGGCCGTCTCGGCCGGCTCGACGGGTGCCGAACCCGATGCCGGCGACGAGCAGTTCGAGTACACCCTCACGGCACAGGGACGCCTCACCGATGCCTCCCAGTTCGAGAACATCGTCCTGCGCACCAATACCGACGGCAGCGTCCTCCGCCTCGCAGACGTAGCACGCGTCGACCTCGGCTCGCAGACCTACGGGCAGACTTCGCGCGTCAATGGCAAAGACGCCGGCCTGCTCGCAATCCAGCAGCTCCCCGGCGCAAACGCCCTAACCGTTGCCAACGCCTGCTCCGAACGCCTCGAGCAGCTGGCGCAGTATTTCCCCAAGGGCGTTCACTATGAGGTGGTTATGAACACCACCGAGTTTGTGAACGCATCCATCGACGAGGTGCTCGTCACCTTCGTGGAGACCACTCTCATCGTGATGATTGTGATTCTGCTCTTCCTCCAGAATTTCCGCGCCGTCATCATCCCCATGCTCACAATCCCCGTCTCCATCATCGCCACCTTCGCGGTCATGAAGGTGCTGGGATTCTCCATAAACACGCTCACGCTCTTCGGCCTCGTGCTCGCCATCGCCATCGTCGTCGACGACGCCATCGTGGTGGTGGAGGACTGCTCGCGCCTTGTCGACGAGGGCAAGCTCACGCCGCGGCAGAGCGCCGTCAAGGCCATGAATGAGCTGACCGGCCCCGTCGTCGGTGAGGTGCTCGTGCTCCTCTCCGTCTTCATCCCCACAGCCTTCATCTCCGGCATCACCGGCTCGCTCTACAAACAGTTCGCGCTCACCATCGCCGTCTCCACCGCTTTCTCAGGCTTCAACGCTCTCACGCTCACCCCGGCCCTGTGTGCGCTCTTCCTCAAGAAGAACAAGCCCACGAAGTTCTTCCTCTACCGCTGGTTCAACCGAGGTTTCAACTTCACCCTCCGCGGCTACGACGGCTTCGTCGGACACATGCTGCGCCACCCGATGCTCGCTCTCGTCAGCTTCGCCGCAATCATCACCGCCGCCTTCTGGGGCTTCTCAAAGATGCCGTCCAGCTACCTCCCCGCCGAGGACATGGGCTACTTCATGACCTCCGTCCAGCTCCCCACCGGCGCCTCGCTCGAGCGCACTGACTCCGTCATGAACCGCGTGGCACGCGATGCCATGTCCATCCCCGGCGTCAAGAACGTCATCGCTGTCTCCGGCAACAGCTTTGTCGGCGGAGGCAGCAGCTCGAACCTCGGCTCGATGTTCGTCACCCTCGTGCCCTGGAAAGACCGCAAAGGACGCTCCGTCGACGACATCATGGCCGAGCTCACGCAGAAAACCGCCGACGTTCAGGAGGCCATAGTCTTCTCCATCAACCCGCCCTCCATCGCCGGCCTCGGCATGAGCTCGGGTGAGCAGATGCAGATTCTCGACATCAACAATGAGGGCGCAGCCGAGATGATGAAAATTGTCGACGCCTTCCGCGAAGAGGGCGCCCGCGACCCGCGCCTTGCCTCCGTCACCTCGCTCTACGAGGGCGAGATTCCGCAGTACGCCGTCAAAATCGACCGCGACAAAATCAAGATGGCCAACCTCTCCATCAGCGACGTCTACACAACGCTGTCTGCCTACATGGGCGGCACCTACGTCAACGACTTCGTTAAATTCGGCCGCGTCTATCAGGTTCAGCTCGGCGCCCGGGGTCATGCACGCGCCAACCCCGAGGACGTCCTCAGCCTCAGCGTCCGCAACGCCGACGGCGACATGGTGCCCTTCTCCGCTTTCGCCAAAGTCGTGCCCTCGCTCGGCCAGAGCAACATCAGCCGCTACAACATGTATCCCACCGCCTCCGTCACCGGCACTCCCGCACATGGCGTCAGCTCGTCCGAGGCCATCGCCGCCATGGAAGAAATCCTCCAGAAAGTCGGCGGCGACCGCTTCTCCTACGCCTGGACCGGCGAGGCATACCAGGAGACGCAGGGCGGCATGACAATCACCACCGTCCTCATCTTCGCCATCATCATCACGCTCCTCGTCCTCGCCGCCCAGTATGAGAGCTGGACTGACCCCGTCGCCGTCATCATCACGGCGCCGACGGCCATCCTCGGCACCGTCCTCGGCTGCCTGTTCATGGGACAGAGCGTGAACATCTACACACAGATCGGCATCATCCTCCTCTTGGGTATGGCCGCCAAAAACGCCATCCTCATCGTCGAATACGCCATGGACTACCGCCGCTCCGGCATGCCAATCCGCCAGGCCGCCCAGGATGCCGGCCACGTCCGCTTCCGACCCATCATGATGACCGCACTGGCCTTCGTCTTCGGCGTTATGCCCATGCTGTTCGCCACGGGCGCCGGTGCCGCAAGCCGCATCAGCCTCGGTTCGGCCGTTGTCTTCGGCATGGCCGTCAACGCGATCGTCGGCACTCTCTTCGTGCCCAACTTCTGGGAACTCCTCCAACGCTTCCAGGAGCGATACCTCAACGGCCTCTTCAAAAGCGCCGACCTCCTCCCCGGCGGCACCACCCCGCCCACCGACCCCTCATCGGAAAAGCTGGCGACCCCGCCGTCTCAAAAACCGTGATTGGAGCCTGCGGCTCCAATAAAAACACCCCGTCCGGGTTTGGTCCCGAGCGGGGTGTTTTGGCTATAACGGTTTGATGATTAGCGCTGTGCGGAGAGGTAGGTGGTGACGGAAGCCGAGCCGTTGCGGAAGTAGCGGGCGCGGATGTCCTTGGCCTTTTTCTGTTTGAAAGGACCGGTGTAGACGCGGCTCTCGGCCGTGGGCTCCGTGCCGTCGGTGGTGTAGCGAATTTCACCGCCGGGGTAGGGTGCGTTCATGTAGACCTTGCCTTTCTTGACCATGATGCCGGGCTGACGCAGGTGCACGCGCATCGAGGCGGGCTCGGCGGTGTAGAGCGGCAGCTCTTTGGCGCCGATGATGGCGTTGAACTGAGCCTCTGTCCATGTCGGCGAGGCGTTCCAGGCGCGTTCGGCCAAGCCCGTTATCTTCGGCAGAAGGAGAGTCGTGACGCCGTCCTCGCCTCGGATTGTCTCGCCCCAGAGCTGCCCCTGGAGGCCAAGCACCGTGCCGCTGACAGAGTCGACGGGAACCGGGCAGAGCTTGGCGGGATAGCCGCCGAGGGCGTCGAACTCGTCGACGGTGCCTCCCCATGTCAGGCCGCGCTCCTCGGGATGACGCGAGGCGGCCATGTCGAGGTAGAAGCGGTTGACGTTGCTGAGGATGACGGGGAAGCCGGCGCGGACGGCCTTGATGGCGGCGTCGGGTGTTGTGTGCCAGCAGTTGACGCCGCCGGTCGCGGGCACCACTTCGCGGTTGAAGTCGTCGCCGTGACCCACGGCAATCTCTTCCCAGCCGAACATGGGCACGCCGCGCTGGGCCAGGCTCTTGGCCATCTCGCGGACAAAGTGGGCGTGCAGCTCTTTCTCACTGCTCATGTTGTGCTTGGCCATGAATTCGCGTGCCGCCGACGAGCCTTTCCAGCAGTTGCGGGGCACCTCGTCGCCGCCGATGTGTATGCCGATGAGGGGCACGCCGGCCTCGGCGTAGATGCCGATGAGCTCGTCGAAGATGCGGTCCATAAAGCGGTATGGGCCGGGCAGGGCCGGGTTCATGACGTTGTCGTGGAACGACTGTGCGGAGGTGTAGCGCGACGTGTCGCCGTCGTGGATGAGGCGGTAGGTGTCGTCGCCGTCGCGGTGGCGGCGCTCCATGGCCTTGATGGCGGCGCGGGCGTGGCCGGGGCTCTCGATTTCGGGGATGACGTCGACGCCGAGAGTGTGGGCGCGGCGAATGAATTTGATGAAGTCCTCGCGAGTCCAGTAGCCGTTGGCCGTGCCGGCCTTCGAGTCGGGGTTGCCGTCGCCGGCGAACACTTGGTAGAGATGGTCGTTCTCGCCGTCGGCACTGTAACCGCGGCGTGCGCCCACCTGTGTCAGCTCGGGCAAACCCTTGATTTCCAGGCGCCAGGCCTCGTCGTCGGTGATGTGGAAGTGGAGACGGTTGAGGCGGTTGACGGCCATGATGTCCAGGATTTTGTGCATCGTCTTGGGGCCGAGGAAGTTACGCGCGATGTCGATGTGCTGGCCGCGCCAGGCATGGTCGGGCCAGTCGGTGATGACGGCGTTGGGAAGTTTTTTGCCCTTGTTGGGGTCAAGCACCTTGCCTTTGAGATGATAGTAGACGGCCCACTGCTTGTCGGGGCGGCAGGCGATGATGAGGCTGTCGTTGCGCACGGTGATCTGCGAGTACTCGGGACTCTCGGGGCTGATGTCCACGAAGGAGGGAACGGCCGGGATGGTGCTCTCGCCGCCGGTGAGCTGCACGCTCTTGAAGGCAGGGATAACGTCGTAAGGGCCGGGCTGCCAGTCGGTTGCGCGCTGCTCGTTCTCGGCATAGATGGCCGGGCCGTATTTCATGAGGTCCTTGCCGTTGATGTTCCACAGCGCGGGGCTGTCGAGGGGACGGCGCACATAGTTGACGGCCTCGGTGGTGCCGTCGGCATTGATGCGGTGGACGCCGTCGGGGGCATAGCAGCAGTTGACGACCTGGCCGCGCGTCTTGATCTCGAAGGTGACCTTGTCCTGCCCGTTGAGCCGCGGCGAGGCGATGTAGTAGTAGCCGGGCATGAGCTCCACGAGTGTGTCGCGGGGATTGGTCATCTCCATGTGGCGGGCGAACATGTTGAAGCCCAGGCGCGGGAATCGGGTGTTGCCGGTGACGGTGAAGCGCTGGACGTACTCGCCCTTGCCCTTCGCGTCGCGGGTGTTGCCCATCGACTGCCAGGTGACGGTTGTGGGGCCGTAGTCGCCGGCTATGGCGGCCACGCTCATGAGCGACGCGGCCAGCACACTTATTAGTCTCATACTGATTGGTTTATGCGTTTGTCTGATGAAAAGATGCGGGGCGATTACCAGCCGCCTGAGGCTCCGCCGCCGCCGGTGAGACCGCCGCCGAAGCCGCCTCCGCCGAAGCCTCCGCCTCCTCCGCCGCCCCCGCCGCCGGGGATGATGATGACGGGCGGTGCGGCTGTCTTGGCAAGCTTGAAGGGGATGGACCAGTTCTTGTGGCAGTTGAGGCATACGTAGTCGCGAACGCCCTGGCCCTCAGTGCGTTGGGTTGGCTGACGGAGCACGCGCGTGCGCAGCATCTTAGCGGCGCGGGCGTGGCACGTGGGGCATTCGGTCAGCGTGCTCGACGGGTTGTTGTAGGCGTAGATGTCCGTCTCGCCGCAGTTGGGGCAGAGCCACACGTCGTAGTCGACGCTGTTCAGGCGCTCCTCGGCGTCCTGGGCCGGCGTCAGATATTTGTTATCGGTGGCCTCGTCGAGTTTGTTCATGTCCGTGCCGCAGTTGGGGCAGACATGGCGGCCGTTGCGCCAGCGGTTGAGCGTTGCTTTAAGGGGAAAGTAGACGAGCAGCGGCAGACCGAGGGCGATGATTGCGCCGTACTTGGCCATCGAGGCGGCGGAGCGCAGAGCCAGGTAGCGGTCATGACGGTCGCGGCCGCGCGTCGAGCGAACCTTCGTGAGAACGTAGAGCAACAGCACGAGCGTCATTACCACGCTGAAAACCAGGTACATCTCCATGAACTCGCCGAAGCTCAGGTCGTCGTCCTTGCCGTGGCGTGAGACGCCCGTGCCTTCCTCGCTGAGCAGTTCGTCGCGCACCTTGGGGTCGGTCATGATGTCGTGCACCTGACGGACGGCGCCGAGGACGCCGGCGTCATAGTCGCCCTTGCGGAAGTTGGGGCGCATGTTCTCGCGCTGGATGCGTCCGACCAGGCCGTCGGGAAGGATGCCCTCCACGCCGTAGCCCGTGCGGATGGCATACTTGCGCGCGTTCTTGACCACGAGCATCAGCACGCCGTTGTCGCGGTCTTTCTTGCCCGGCGCCCATTTCTCGAAGAGCTCGGTGGCATAGGTGTCGATGTCGTAGTCGTCGGCCATGTCGTCGATGAGGACGACGGTGACCTCGGCTGACGTGCGCGAGCGTATGTCGCGGAGCAGGGCGTTGGCTTCGGCCTCGGCCTGCGGCGAGATGATTCCGTCGGGGTTGGAGACCAGGCGTGTCGAGTCCTGAAGCTGGTAGCTGGGCACCCGGTCGGGGGTGTATACGCCGGCGAGTGCCGCGGCGACGCAGCACAGCACGAGGGCGAGAAGGGAGAGAGTTCGTTTCATTTCTGGGAGGATGTTCATATCAAAGATTAAACAGCCGGCAGCGACATTCCGTTCAGCTTGCGGTAGAGGTCGAGGGCGTAGACGTCGGTCATGGCGGAGACATGATCGAGGACAGCCTGAATGCGGCCGTATAGGTCAGGGGCGTTGACGTCGTACTGGCGCGGCACCTGGTTGAGCAGCAGACGTGAGTAGTTGAGGTGGGGATTGACAACGGCGTGCACCAGCTTGGAGAGTAGGAACGAGATGATGCTGTTACCGGCCAGCTCGATGTCCACCACGTCTTTGGCGCAGTAGATCTTGTTCCACGACAGGGCCGTGAGCCGCTGGAAAGCGCTGCGTTCCGGGTCGGGGATGTGGTCGAGCAGACAGCCGTTGAACTCGCCGTCGAGGATGGCCCGCTCGTTGTCGATGAACACGCGGGCGCAGCTCTCTACGAGACATCCGATGACGCACGAGCGCAGGTAGGAGATTTTCTCGTGGGGGTCGTCGACGCGCGCCATCGTCTTCTGAATCTGAGCGACGCGCTCTTCGGGGAAGAAGCCGATGAGCGTGGCGATGACCTCGTCGGAGGTGAGCACCTTGAGCTTGGCGGCGTCCTCGAGGTCCATCACCTCGTAGCAGATGTCGTCGGCGGCTTCGACGATGTAGACCAGCGGATGACGCGCGAAACGCAGCGAGCCCTCGGGGGCGTCGAGCTGCCGAAGCTCAAGCTCGCGGGCGATGCGCAGGAAGGTGTCCTGCTCGGTGAGGAAGAATCCGAACTTGCCTTTTTCGCCGGCCAGGTCGGAGGAGTAGGGATATTTGACGATGGAGGCCAGCGTCGAATAGGTCATGGCGAAACCGCCCGGACGCCGGCCGTTGAAGCGGTGGGTGAGAGTGCGCAGGGCGTTGGCGTTGCCCTCGAAGTTGGTGAAGTCGGACCACTGGCGCTCGGAGAAACGGTCGCGCAGGTAAGCGCCTTCGCCTTCGGAGAAGAACGTGGAGATCGTCTTCTCGCCGCTGTGACCGAAGGGGGGATTGCCCAGATCGTGGGCCAGGCAGGCGGCCGAGACGATGTCTCCGAGGTGGTAGAGCTGGTTGACCCAGTCGCATCCGGCATAGCGCGTGGTGCGCAGTTCGGTGGCGATGGAGTCGGCCATCGACTTGCCCACCGAGCTGACCTCGAGCGAGTGGGTCAGGCGGTTGTGGACGAAGATGGAGCCCGGGAGCGGGAACACCTGCGTCTTGTTCTGAAGGCGGCGGAAGGGCGACGAGAACACCAGTCGGTCGTAGTCGCGGCGGAAGTCGGTGCGCTGGCCGCCCTTGCCGTGGCTGTCGACGTGCTCCAGCCCTAAGCGCTTGTCGTTTATGAGTTTATGCCATTCCATGCGGGGCGTTATTTCATGTAGAGATAACGTTTGATCGAGCGCTTGGGCGTCTTCTCAAACTCGTCGTACATGATTTTCGTCTCCGAGATGCGGCTGTAGGAAGGCAGCTCGGTGTTGAGCTGGTCGACGTTGCGGCGCATCTGCTCGTCGACCTCCTTGGTGGTCAGACCCATCTTCTCGGCATTCTCGAAGTCGGGATGAATCAGCGCGCGCAGCTTGCCGTTGCCCGAGTCGATGACAAGGCTCTCGCTGACGTAGGGCATGTTGTTGAGCTTCTCCTCGATTTCCTCGGGGTAGATGTTCTGGCCGGAGGGGCCGAGGATGAGGTTCTTGTTGCGGCCGCGGATGTATATGAAACCGTCGGGGTCGATCTGACAGATGTCGCCGGTGTTCATCCAGCCGTCCTTGTTGAAGGCGGCGGCTGTTGCCTCGGGGTTCTTGTAATAGCCCTTCATGACATTGTCGCCGCGCACCCAGAGCACGCCGGGGACATTTGCGGGGTCGGGTGAGTCGACATAAGCCTCCATGCGGTCGACGAGGCGTCCGCACGACTGGGGGCGCTGCACGTCCCAGTCGGCATAGGAGATGAGCGGGCCGCACTCGGTCATGCCGTAGCCCACGGTGAAGGGGAACTGGATGCGGCGCAGGAAGGTCTCCACGTCCTTGTTGAGGCCGGCGCCGCCGATGATCATCTCCTTGCAGTTGCCGCCGAACACCTGGTCGAGCTTTTCCTTGATTTTGGCCAGCAGACGGTCGTCGACGAAGGGCACGCGAAGCAGCAGCTTCATATAGGGTTTGTCGAGCAGCGGGAACACGCGCGTCTTGATGATTTTCTCGATGATGAGGGGCACGGCCACGATGAGCACGGGTTTGACGGCGGCGAAGGCGTCGATGATGATTTTCGGCGAGGGTGTGCGCGTGAGGAAGTTGATGTGGCAACCTTTTGCAAAGGGATGGAGCAGCTCGACCATGAGGCCGTACATGTGGGCCAGCGGGAGCATGCAGATGAGGCTGTTGCCGGCCTGCACGAATTCCAGGTGGCTGACGCAGTAGTGGAGGTTCGACCACAGCGCGCGTTCGGTCAGCATCACGCCCTTGGAGAAGCCGGTGGAGCCGGAGGTGTAGTTGATGAGCACCACCTCGTCCGGGTTGCGGCGTTCGTAGACGACATCCTTGCGGGTGAAGCGCTCGGGATAGCGGCGTCCGAAGAGCTCGTTGAGGTGTTCGCGTGCCTCGGTGAGCTTGGGGTTGCGCGACATGAGCAGGCTGTAGTCGCCGGTGAGGATGGCGCCCTCGAGCGAAGGCATGGCCTCGCGGTCGAGGTTCTCGTTGGCGGCAGAGTCGACGAAGAGGATGCGCGCGCCGGAGTGGTTGACCAGATGGTGCACCATGTCGGGCTTGAACTCGTGGAGGATGGGGACGGCCACGGCGCCGTAGGTGAGGATGGCCAGGCAAGCCGTTGCCCAGTGGGCCGAGTTGCGGCCGCAGAGCGCAATCTTGTCGCCCTTCTTGATGCCGGCGGCCTCGAACATGATGTGGAGCTTGGAGATTTTGCGGGCCACGGTGGAATACTGGAACGACTCGCCCTTGAAGTTTGTGAGCGCGGGCAGGTCCCAGTTGTCTCGAATCGACTCCTGAATGTATGCAATAAGGTTGTCCTGAAGTTTCATGCGTTTTAAGTGTTTAAGGGTTAGAAACAGAGGCTTTTATAGTGGGGAAGTGTAGCTTTTGACGGTCAGTCGATGATGGCGTTGCGGATCGAGTCGACGATGAAGCGGAGATGGTCGTCGGTGACGGCCGGACCGGCGGGGATGCAGAGGCCGATGCGGAAGAGGCCCTCGCTGACGCCGTTGAGGTAGGCGGGACAGTCTTTGAAGACGGGCTGGGCGTGCATGGGCTTCCACAGCGGGCGCGTCTCGATGCCCTGCTCGTTGAGGTACATGCGCAGACCCTCGACATTGGCGTTGGGCTCGAGGTCGGTGTGGGCCTCGCGGGCAGTGTGGATGACACCGGCGGCGCCGCCCACGGCATTGGTGATCACCTCGCTGTAGGCGCGCTCCTGGCCCTTGATGCGCAGGGCCGGGTCGATGGTGATTGTGCACAGCCAGAAGTTCGACTCGTACATCGATCCGGGCGCCTCGTGGAGCGTGATGCCGGGGACGTCGCGCAGCAGTTCGCGGTACATGTCCTGGACATGACGGTGGTGGGCGATGTGCTCCTCGGCGATATACATCTGGCCGCGGCCGATGCCGGCGCTGATGTTCGACATGCGGTAGTTGTAGCCGATGGCCTCGTGCTGATAGTAGGGGTAGGACTCGCGCGCCTGCGTGGCGTACCACATGATTTTGTTGCGCTCCTCGGCGTTGCGGCAGATGAGGGCGCCGCCGCCCGAGGTGGTGATCATCTTGTTGCCGTTGAACGACATGACGCCGTAGCGGCCGAACGTGCCGAGCACGCGTCCGCCCCAGCGCGAGCCGAAACCCTCGGCCGAGTCCTCGATGACGGGGATGCCGTAGCGGTTGGCCACGTCCATGATCGCGTCGACGTTGTAGGGCATGCCGTAGAGCGCCACGGGGACGATGGCCTTCGGGGCGCGGCCCGTCTTGGCGATGCGGTCCTTGATGGCGTCCTCCATGAGCACCGGGTCGATGTTCCACGAGTCGGGCTCGGAGTCAACGAAGACGGGTGTCGCGCCAAGGTATTTCACCGGATTGGTCGAGGCGCAGAAGGTGAACGACTGCACAATCACCTCGTCGCCGGGGCCCACGCCGCAGTTGAGCAGCGCCAGGTGGACGGCGGCGGTGCCCGATGACAGGGCCACCACCTTCTTGTCGAGTGGCGTCCCTCCTTCCACGTTGTTGACAAACGCTTCAAGGTCAGCTTCAAAACCATTGACATTAGGGCCAAGGGGCACAACCCAGTTGTCCTTGAAGGCCTCGTTTATAAAGTCCATCTCCCGGCCTCCCATGTGGGAGACGCAGAGGAGTATGCGTTCTTTTGCCATATAATCGATTATAGTGTTTATTCTTATATTAAAACAAGCGACGACGGGTGGCCGTCAGCGGTTTGCCCGTGCAGTGAAGGGGCGGTTGAACAGCAGTCGGAACAGGCCGTCGAGATAGCCTGCGCCGTAGCACACGTGCACCACCACATAGGTCCATGCCTGTGTGAGAATCTTGCGCAGCGAACCGCCGGAGCCGACGGACACAGCCAGCGCGGTGAGCAGATAAAGCAGCACGCCTGCGCCGTAAACCCACGCAAACGCACTCCAGCAGAGGCTCAGGACAGCACCTGCCGCCAGGCCTACCACCAGCGCCACAGGCACAAACTGGCGTGCTGTGGCCGGCGAGCCCAGCTTTTTGTTGACAAGCGGCTTGAAGAGCCCATATTGATAAAACATACGCGCTACCTTTTTTATTTTGTCGCGGGCATAATATTTTATCTGCGTCGTCCTGGTTGCGCACCAGGTCTGTGTCGAAGAGGCCGATGCGGTCGAAGAGGCTGCGGTGCCAGCATCCGAAGGGCACGGTGTCCACCTCCTTGATGCGGTCGGTGCCTACGCGGAAGGCTGAGTTGCCCATGCCGAAGGGTGTGCTGAGCACGGCGGCAATGGCGCGGCTGGTGTCGGTCTCGGCACACGGCAGGGTGATGCATACGCCGCCCACATTCTCGGCGCCAAGTTCGGCAAGGGCCTCCACCAGTCGCGAGAAGTAGTTGCCGGGATATTCGGCATGGGCA